>JAITDK010000071.1 GCA_031282605.1 Oscillospiraceae bacterium | reverse complement strand
CGCCTGGATGAGGTAGGGCACGAGCGGCTGATACCCATCAAGGGCACGCCGGTCGATATGCTCAACCCGCCTGAAGGCTGTCCACTCTCGCCGCGCTGCAATCAGTGCATGAATATCTGCCTGCGCGCCTACCCCGCTGAGTCCAGGCAAAGTGATACCCACTCGGTCAGCTGCTGGCTGCATTATAAAGACGCACACGCCGCGTCGGAGTCTATGCCGACGCCTCTTTCGGGTGGACGCCATGGGAAGGGAGGCGGCGCGAATGCCTGAATTAAACGGCGTGAACGGCATGAACGATACGAGCGGTATGAATGACAGGAACGCCAATCTGCTGGAAGTTGACGGGCTGAAGAAATACTTCCCCGTTAAGAACGGGCTGTTTGCCGCCAAGCGTGTTCAGGCGGTGGACGGCGTGAGCCTGAACATCGCCAAGGGCGAGACGCTGGGACTGGTGGGTGAATCCGGATGCGGCAAGAGCACGCTGGGACGCAGCATACTTCGGCTGATCGAGCCGACCGCAGGAACAGTCAAGTTCAACGGCGAGACGGTATTCGGCGGCAGCGCGGCGAAATCTCCCAACCCCAACCGCTTCCGCAGGAAGATGCAGATCATATTCCAAGATCCGTCGGCGTCGCTCGACCCGCGCATGACCGTCGGCGAGATAATCCGCGAGGCGCTGGATATCCACAACATAGGCGGCAGCCGCAAGGAACGCGCCGAGCGCGTGCGCGAGCTGCTCTCAAGGGTGGGGCTTAATACCGAGCACGCGAACCGCTATCCTCACGAGTTTTCTGGCGGACAGCAGCAGCGCATAGGTATCGCACGCGCGCTGGCCGTCGACCCCAGCTTCATCGTCTGCGACGAACCGATCTCCGCGCTGGACGTATCCATTCAGTCGCAGATCGTCAACATGCTCGAAGATATGCAATCGGAGCTAGGGCTGACATACCTGTTCATCGCGCACGATCTGTCCGTAGTCAAGCATATATCCGACCGCGTGGCGGTAATGTACCTGGGCAAGGTCGTCGAGTTGTCGAACGCTGACGAACTACACTTGCATCCGTTGCATCCGTATACGAAGACGCTGATATCCGCCGCGCCGATACCCGACCCGCAAAAATCGCGCGCCAACAAGCGAATCATACTGGAGGGCGATCTGCCTTCCGCGATCGACCCTCCGTCAGGTTGCCGGTTCCGCACCCGCTGCCCCATCGCGAAGCCAAACTGCGCCGCTGCGGAACCTCCGCTGCGGGAAGTTTCGCCGGGACATACGGTCGCGTGCAGTATGATATAGTTTTCATTCGTTACTATGTAAACGGATAGCAGGCACTATTCCTTAACGCTCATTCTGTCGACCGGGGTTCCCCTCTGCCGCTGGGGCGGCATCACCCCCTAGGGGTGATGAGAGGGTCAGTTACCCGTTGCGTGTCGCTCCCATAGCGAAGCGACGAAGTGGCGGAGTGGCGAGACTTGCGAACCGCGTGGCAGTCGAAAACCCTCGTCACCCCCTCAGGGGGAGATGTCGCCGCAGCGGCGGAGGAGGTCTCCGTCCCACGCAGGACAAGCAATCACAGCACCGGATGGTGTTATGATAATAAACTCAAGGAGGATTCACGTATGAAAAACAGGAAATTCATTGCGGTGTTTGCCGTGCTGGCGATGCTGTTCGCGTACGCGTCCGCAGGCGCGGCCGAGGAAGCGGCGGCATTCAACCTGAACGTAAGCATCGCGTCCGAACCCGCGACGATCGACCCGGCGCTCAACAGCGCGGTGGACGGCGCGGTCATGCTAAGCCACCTATTCGAAGGCCTGGTCAAGCTGGTGGAAGCCGGGGACGGCGGTTCGGCCTGGGCTCCCGGCGCAGCCGAGAGCTGGGACGTGACCGACGTCGAGGACGGCGGCACCGTCTGGACATTCCATCTGCGCAAGGACGTCCTATGGTCGGACGGCAAGCCGCTCACTGCGCATGACTTCGTATACGCGTGGCAGCGCCTCGCGAATCCGGAGACCACGGCCGACTACAGCTACATGCTAGACACCGTCAAGGGCTGGTATGACATTCAGGACGGCGCGGATCCCTCGACGCTGGGCGTCAAGGCTGTCGACGATTACACGTTCGAGGTATCCTTGATCACCTCCGTGCCATACTTCCTGGACGTGGCCGGGTTCCCGTCGTGCTTCCCCGTTCGTCAGGACGCCATTGAGGCGGGCGGCGATCAGTGGACGTTCGATCCCGCGACGTACCTTACCAACGGGCCGTACAAGCTCGCCGAATGGGTGCACAGCGAGAAGATCATCCTGGCCAAGAACGAGAATCACTATGATTATGCCAACCTCGGGCCGGATACCATCACATTCACGCTGATGGACGACAACAATGCAAGGCTCAACGCGTATGATTCCGGCGAGCTGGATTACATTGAAGACGTGCCTGTCGATCTTATACCGACCTTCATCGCGGAAGGCAAGATAACTATCGTTCCGTATATCGGCACCTATTATGTCGAATTCCAGACCCAGCTGGAACCATTCACCGACCCGAACGTGCGCAAGGCGTTCAACCTGGCCATCGACCGCAACTACATTGTAGAGAACATCACCCGCACCGGACAGGTTCCGGCGACCGGCTTTGTGCCGTCGGGTATCTATGACGTTGAGGGCGGCGCGGGCGCCGACTTCCGTACGGTAGGCGGCGAGTATTATTCCGTGACCGACGAGTCCTACGAGTCCAATTGCGAAGAGGCCCGCGCGCTGTTGGCCGAGGCCGGCTATCCGGGCGGCGAAGGCTTCCCCACGGTAGTATATCTGTACAACACATCCGACGCTCACAAGTCCATCGGCGAGGCTCTGCAGTACATGTGGCAGGAAGAGCTGGGCGTGAACGTGCAGCTGCAAAACGAGGAATGGAACACGTTCCTGGAGACCCGCAAGCAGGGCAACTATTCCATCGCGCGCGGCGGATGGATTGCGGACTACAACGATCCCGCGACATTCCTGGACATGTTCGTCACCGGCGGCGGCAACAACGATCCGCAGTACAGCAACCCGGACTATGACGCGCTGATCGTCGAGATCAAGTCGGAGTCCGATCTTGCAGTGCGGTTCGAGAAGCTGCATCAGGCTGAAGACATAATCATCAAGGACGACATGATCGTAGGTCCGATCTACTTCTACACGAACTATTACATGCAGCGAGAGGATCTCGGCGGCATCTACCGCAACACGATGGGCATCACAATCTTCTCTTACGCGCATAAGTAAGGGACAATGGATACGGGACGCGCCTCCGGGGAGCCGGGGGCGCGTCCTGTTTAGTTTGTTATGGAATTATTATGTTTAGTGTGTTGCGAATCGGGGTATACAATGTATGGATGAAGCATCCGAAGGAGGACGACTATGCAGCATTTAAAAACGGATGGTTTTCGTGAGACGATTCAGTCGGAGAATAAGCCGGTAGTTTTGGACTTCTACGCCGACTGGTGCGGACCGTGCCGGATGCAAGCGCCGGTGTTTCAGGACGCTGAGACGGAAGCGAACGGACGCGCAGCGTTTTACAAAATCAATATAGACCAAGAGCCGGAACTCGCTGAGGCGTTCGGGGTAATGAGCATACCGACGATCGCCGTAATGAAGAACAATCAGGTGAGGTACAAGAACGTAGGCTTCACCAATAAGGCGCAGATACTTGAGGCTGTTGAGATGGCGTGAATGGGCTTTGCCGACGAGGGCGACAGATGGTCAAGTCAAGCGCAGCACTTGGAGAAGAAGGCTTCTCTAGGAGTTAGTGCCGCGCTGCCACGGGGAATGAGTATCGCGAAATAGGTCGTTGCGCGAAACTCTTCAGAGAACTCTCTGTGCTTGGCGAATTCGGAACCACTATCCAAGGTCAGAGAGTTCGCGGGTTTGCCATTTAGCGCTTTGTGCAAAGCCGCCGCAACATTATCTTATGCATTCGTCTTACTCAAAGCAGCGCGCAACAATCGAGTGCGACGATCCACGAACGTAGCAATACAGCCGGTTTTCCCATGAATCGTGTCGTCTTCCCAATCTCCCACGCGCGAGCGGTCGTTGGCTTGAACGGGTATATCCACGCAAAGGCCATTCCCGGCGCGTCGCCCGAAGCGGTTCACAGCCTCGGTATGCTGGCGGATCGCTTGAGCGTCAACATTGAACTGCTCAGCGAAGCGAGCCTGACGCGTTTCGCGCCCGACAAAAGCCGCGCCGGAATCCTCGAGCCGATGGCGCAAATAATGCGTACGAGCGAGCAGAGCCTGATCGAGAGCAAGGCCATGAGCCTGGCGCGGATATCGCCGCCGCGTGAAACCCCGCGTTTCGCGCCCGCCGGACAATCCACCCAAATGATCATCGGCGCCACCCCTGAAACGGATCGATCGATAATGAGGCTAGCCTCC
>JAITDK010000062.1 GCA_031282605.1 Oscillospiraceae bacterium | reverse complement strand
ATCCGCCCTTTCGAATCCTGACCAGGCTTCGCCTGGACCATCGTGATACACATTCTACCGGCTTCGGATTGCCGGTTGTACCTGGAGAGTCTGTTCCGGAGCGCAACCCGTCCCTTTTGCCCTCATCGCCCCCTCAGGGGGGATCGGGAGGGGATCGCAATTGAACGTGGCAGGGTGCGTAGCGCACTTGCCGAAGACGCTCTGCCTCGTAACGTAATCAATCCTCGCGCGGCAAAGCCCGCAACGCTACTGTTCCCCCGCCCTCAAAGAAATCCCTTCCACCAACCTATAGGCCGTCGCCGCGCACGCGGGATTCGATAGCCACCCTATCACTTCCTCCACTGTGCGCGACTGATACGCCATCACTGTGCCATAGCGAACCCCGTCTATCACCTTGTTCTTTAGGTTGGAATCACACCAGTATAACATGTCCTTCATCGGATCGTAAGGCGCGGTGATCATCAGCGTATGCGTCCCGCGCGCGCCGTTGTTGTATATCGCCATCAGCTGAAGAACGTCGCCAGGCTGCAACCCTTCCAGCAACGCCCTCGCCGCTTGCTTGTTCTCCCTCGCCGTCCTACTTTCGCTGAAATCATACGCCGCCGCTTCCACGAACGGATTCCCCGTCCCCAACAGCGGCAGCACCCATGCCGAACCCTGCACCCTGCCGCTCTTCTCGTCGTTAGGCCGCTCCGGCATGTACAGCGTGATCCCCGGCGCCTCGGTCAGCTCATACTTGGCCGACACCACCGCGAACATATTCGCCAGATACTTCTTGCACTGCCCCGGCGCAGTCAGACTATTGGACTTGCGCTGCGTCCCGTCGTCCATCTGAATCGCCGCGATCCACTCCGCGATCAACGCCTCGCGCGCCGTTCCGTACCCAATCTCCCTCACTGCCGTATCCGTCTTGCCTGATTTCAGCGTCGCCTCTACCTCCAGCGGTATCCTCCGCGTCGATATGCCGTCCGCGTTTTTAGCCGCAACCTTAACCGCGTCGTTATCCGCTCCCTCGATCGTCCCCCCTCCCTCGCCGCTCTCACCCTTCTCACCCCTCTCCTCGGCGGCGATCGCGGGCATTATCAACGGCAGCGTCAGCTTCGGACCCGCCACCATATACGTTATATAATTAAACCGTACTGTCCAACTCTCCACATTGATCCGCGCCGCTCTCAACTCCCACGCCTGACCGGGCGTCAATACGCTCGGCGCATAAAGCGTAATCGCCGCCAACGCCGCTGCGTTGAAACCCAGCGTCAACCCTATCGCGACCGTCAGCGCGGCTAACCAGCGCAGTGCCCCCCGCTCTTTTGTGTTAATCTCCCCGCCGTGTCCATTCCCCCCGCGCTTATTCTTAACCATCGCCGTTTACCCGTCAAGGATCCAGCGCGGAGGCTCTGCCGGCCGCTATATCCGCCTGGCAGAACTGGCAGCGGATATCCGAGCACACGGCGCATAATCCGTATGGGCACCATGGCGCGGGTCCGTGCTTCGCCGGATCGTAGTCGCTGCCTTCCGACGCGCAGCTGGCCCAGTATCCGCCGTATTTGCAGTCCGGCCACTCGCACGCGTGAACCAGATGCAGCTCGTACTGGCTCTCGATTTTGCTGTTGTATTCTTCCCCGCACACCTGGCACAAGCGACCGTGCGTCGGCCTAGGCCCTGTCGACCACATGCCGCTGTCAACCATCACGGGTTGCTGATCCTCGTCCACGGCTATGCCTATCATGTCGATCCCGTCGGGCGGATAGTCGCTGTCCTCGACCAGACCGCTGTTATGCATCAGTATCTTGGAATTGACGTGCAACGCCTCGATCCTGCATCCTGAACCCAGCGCTACGGGCAGCCCTCCCATCGCATAGTCGATCGTCAGGTTGATATAGTCGCCGGTGAACAGCGCCACGCTCCCTGGCTCGAACGCGAACAGCGCGGTCTTGCCGTTAGCGCGGGTGTATCTCAGCGCCGGTTGGGCTTTCAGGTTACGCGTATATGTTATCTTGGTATAATGGTCGCTCATCTGCTCGCTGACCAGCAGCTCGCCGTTCTTGTATATGAATATCGACCGATCGCCCGCCATCACCGCGTATACGTCCGCGCCTTCGACGTCCTTTGTGGACTCGACGTCGTTCAGAGCCGACGCATCCGACGGATCGCCAAGCGAACCGTCCAGCTGGATCAGCCGCCTGGTTAGTATGGCCATGGCGGCCAGCGTGGGATCGGTTTCATCTATCGCCGCGTCGGTTGACAGCGCCAGCGTAAACCGGCCTGTCCCAATACCGTCCTCGGCGTTCAGTATATTCGTGCGATACAGCGCGACGACCCTCTCCGGCTCGCCGTCCTCCTCGCCCGACAGATCCTCCATCAACGAAGAGCTGCCTCCGTCCAGCCATGACGGCGAGGCGTTCTCCTCGGCAAACGAACCCAGCGCACCCATAGCGGCCATACTGACCGCCAGAGCCGCCGTGAACGCAATGATGAACGCGCGCCTGATCCCCGGCTTGATCCCCCATCCCCTCATGTAAAATACCTCCGTTACTAACAATATCTAGTCCATTATACCACAACCCGACTGCGTAGTAAACATAGGATTTACGCTAGACATCGTGCGGCCTGCGCAGGAGATCCGCCTCCAGTTGTAGAATCATCATATTAGTAAGCGCGTTTCTATAGTACAAATAGTTGTAGGAGGCACAACCGCTATGAAACTTTCACCAAACGCGTCACCGAATCTTCAGAAAGAAACCCCGTTCCGGTTCGGCGCGCAGCTATACTCGGTACGCGAACGCTGCCAGACCCCGGAGGGGTTCCGCCAGACGGTCAAGGAGATCGCAGCCATCGGGTACAAGGGCGTGCAGGTCTCCGGTCAGAGCCGCGACATCGACCCACGAGTGATCCGCGACGCCTGCGATTCGAACGGGCTGTCGATAGTTTGCACCCACGTCCCCTTCGATGATCTAAAGGATCAACTCGACAAAATCATCCAAAACCACCAAATTTACAGCTGCCGATATCCGGGTCTGGGCAGCCTTCCGATGCAGTATTACGAGAACGGCGTCGCCAGTCTGATGGATTTCATCTCGATCATCAACGGAATCGCCGACAAGCTTGCCGATCATGACATGCGTTTGTTGTATCACAACCATGCGCATGAGTTTCAGCGTTTCAACGGAAGGCTGGCGTTCGACCTGCTGAGGGAGCAATGCAATGAGAATGTTCAGTTTGAAATTGACACGTTCTGGGTGCAGTGCGGCGGCGGCGATCCTGTAAAGGCGCTGCGCGGTCGGAGCGCGGACGTGATCCACTTCAAGGACATGCTGGGCACCGCCAAGAATGGGAACATAATCTGCACAGTAGGCAAGGGGAACCTGGACTGGCCCGAAATCATCCAGACTTGCCGCGAGACAAGGGTTCAATGGGCGATGGTCGAGCAGGACAACGCCGCCGAACTGGGCGACTCGATCCGCGCGATGGCCGACGCGTTCGACTTCCTGGTCAAACAAGGGGTAGAGCCGTAGGAGCCTTCCGGCCGATTCCTCCGTCCATAAAAAGTATAAGGGGAATACCGAATCGTGAGCGCGCTACTTGTTGCGCAATCGTATGCTTAGGAGAGACGACTGCGAAGAGGCGGTCGGGCAAGCGGCTGTTAGGTCATTAGCGCACATGTGGATAACCTCCGCCCCCTAGGATGGCGATAGCGAAGGAAGAACGGGGGACGGGGTAACGGGACGGCGTCGCTCCCTCAATAAAGAAAAGGGGTTGCCGCGTGGTTAGCGGCGACCCCGAAATCATCTTATGCGGGCGAACGCGTTGTGTGCGTCGCCGCCGCGGAAATCGCCTCCGCCGCCTCTATCCCCTCGCGTATCGCCCACACCACCAGGCTCTGACCGCGCCGCATGTCCCCGGCAGCGAATACATTGGGCAGGTTGGTCTCGCAGCCTCGCGTCCTCAGCCGTCCGCGCTCGTCGGTCTCTAAGCCCATCGACCGCGCCAGTTTGCGTTCCGGCCCTAGGAAGCCCATCGCCAGCAATACCAACCTCGCCGGGAATTCCCTCGCCTCGCCCTTCACCTTCGCCCTCACCGCGCTGACCGACCCGTCATCGCCGGCGAACGCCTCCGTCGCGGCCTCGTATACTCGCGGATCGTGTCCTCGCAGCGCGATGTATTCCTGCTGACCGTAATCCGCCTTTAGGACGCGCGGCCATTCCGGCCACGGGTTAGAGGCTTGGCGCGCCGTCGGCGGTTCCGGTAATATTTCTAATTGGGTAACTGAACTGCAGCCTTGCCGTATCGCGGTCGCGGCGCAATCGTTACCCGTATCGCCCCCGCCGATGATCACAACATCCTTGCCTGACGCGCTTAACGACGGCAGTCCCCCATATACGACGGACTTCGTCGCCTGGGTCAAATAGTCCGCCGCGAACGCGATACCCTCGAGACCGCGTCCTTCGACATTCAAGTCCCTCGGCTCGCGCGCGCCGCAGCACAGCGCCACCGCGCCGAACTCGCTTGACAACGCGGCGATATCCGTCACTTCCGTATTAAGCCTGAACCTCACGCCCGACGCTTCCATCCATTCCACGCGGCGGCTCAGCACGGATTTCTCCAGTTTCATGTTCGGGATGCCGTACATCAGCAGCCCGCCGGGTCTGTCGTCCCGCTCGAACACCGTTACGCTGAATCCCAGCTGGCGCAGGCGTATCGCGCACGCCAGTCCGGCCGGGCCGGAACCTACGACAGCCACGCCGCCTCGATCCCCCGGATTACCGATCGGCGTCGTCCACCCGTTCTCGAACCCCAGTTCGGCTAAACAACGTTCGTTCGCCCGAATAGTTATAGCCTCCTGATTAAACCCGCACAGGCACGCGGCCTCGCAAGGCGCGGGACACACCCTCCCGGTCATCTCCGGCAGAGGATTCGTCAGCGAGAGCCGACCCAGCGCGGCCTGATCCAGACCGCGGTAGAGCAGGTCGTTGAACTCCGGTATCAGGTTCCCCAGCGGGCATCCACTGGCCATGCCGTTCAATATCCGCCCGCCATGGCAAAACGGCACCCCGCAATCCATGCAGCGCGCCGCCTGTTCACGCTGATCGGGCAGCGGCAGCGCGCCGTGAATCTCACGCCAGTCAGCGGCGCGACCTAAGGCGTCCCTATCCTCCGCCTCGCGCCGGTCGTATATCAGGCATCCATTCAACCGACCCATTGCGTGAACCCCTCCTTCCAGGCCGAGCGGTACTCGTCGGGCATCACCCTGATAAACCGGGGGATCCACTCGTTCCAGTGATCCAGTATCTCCAATGTCAGCGGACTGCCAGCGCGCGCGCGATGCGTCTCCAGTACGCGCCGCAGCCAGACTATCTCCTCGGGTTGATCCAACCGCTCCAGCGCGACGCTCTCCGGATTGCACCGCGAGGCGAAGTCCCCGTCCCGATCAAGGACATACGCGACACCGCCCGTCATGCCCGCAGCGAAGTTGCGTCCCGTCGCGCCCAGCACGACCACCCGTCCGCCCGTCATATACTCGCATCCGTGGTCGCCGACGCCCTCGACGACGGCCAGCGCGCCGCTGTTGCGCACGGCGAACCGCTCGCCCGCCGCGCCCGCGAACATCGCCGCGCCTTCCGTCGCTCCATACAGCGCGACGTTGCCCAGCAGGGTGCTCTCGTGCGCGTCGTACGCCGCGTCCGCCGGGGGCTTGATGATCAGCCTGCCGCCCGACAGGCCCTTGCCGACGTAGTCGTTGGCCTGACCCGTCAGCGACAGCGTTATGCCGCGCGGCAGCCACGCACCGAAACTCTGCCCCGCGTATCCCACCAGATCGAACCGTATCGTATCGTCGGGCAATCCTTTCGACCCGAACCTGCGCGTTACCTCGCTGCCCAGCCGAGTGCCTATAGTGCGGTGAATATTCTGCACGCGCAGCGAACCGCGCACGCATTGACCCTTCGTCAGCGCGGGTTCGGCCAGCACGGCCAGCGTCGACGAGTCGAGCGTGTCGCCCAGCGTATGATGGCTGGCGTCGTACCGGATGACTGCCGGCGCGGGACGCAGCAGGCGTCTGAAATCCAGCGTGCGCCGTTTCCAGTGATCGGTGGCGATCGGCTCCAGCAGATCGGCGCGTCCCACCATATCATCAACGGAGCGCAGACCCAGGCCGGCCATTATCCCGCGCAGCTGCTCCGCCACGAACGTCATGAAGCGCATCACATACTCCGGTTTGCCCCGGAAACGCGCGCGCAGCGTCTCGTTCTGGGTGGCTATGCCCACCGGACAGCTGTCCAGGTTGCACACGCGCATCATCATGCAGCCCATCGTGATCAGCGGCCCAGTAGAGAATCCGAATTCCTCCGCGCCCAGCAGCGCCGCGATAGCCACGTCGCGCCCGGTCAGCAACTTGCCATCGGTCTCCAGCGTGACGCGCGCGCGCAGTCTGTTCCTCACCAGCGTCTGATGCGTCTCGGCCAAACCCAGTTCCCACGGCAATCCGGCGTGGCGTATGCTGGCGCGCGGCGAGGCGCCCGTGCCGCCGTCGTAACCGCTGATAAGTATCACGTCGGCCATACCCTTGGCCACTCCGGCCGCTATGGTGCCGACCCCCGCCTCC
>JAITDK010000052.1 GCA_031282605.1 Oscillospiraceae bacterium | reverse complement strand
GAGCATCTGTGAAAGATAGTAGTTACTGCTTAATTGCACTACACTAAGAACAGAAAACAAATAAAATATATATACACAAATAGAGACTAGCGCTATTAGCGCGTCTAGCTTGGTTAAGTAAGATAGTGTCATTAGCGTCTTAATACGTTTCACAACTCTTGTACAGCCTTTCGACGCCTTTCCTCTAAAATCCCTATAAGCTGCTCAACACTACAACTTCCGCTATTATCCGGACAGTCTCTTGCCCAACACACATTAACGGCACAAACATCGCGTAAGATATCCCCGTCTTCAATGGGTTCAATCATCCAATCCATAACGCCTCACCTCACTTATCAATATTGTATCAAAAGTACACACAGATGCACGGAACAGTTACCCTTTTCAGGGCAATACTGGACAACGCATATCCCCCTCTGAATCCCGTGCTCTTCACTGGGTTCGTTGAGCCAATCCATTTGAACACCTCCTTTGGCTACCATTATTTTACATTACAAGATCAGGCTCAAACTGTCAAGCAAAATCTCCAGTCACATTTTTGTAAAATTATACCATTCACAGCAGATGAAGACTGGTGACGGCCTCCCCATAAAAACGCCGAAAACATCGTAGTTTCCTGACTCCGCACGCCTGAATTTCTACCGTTCCAAACCGGCTAATAAAAATCAAGCCTCGAATGGAGCAACTAGATATCATTCACATCGCGACCCACCCTGCCAAAATATACCATCTCACAGAACTATGGTAATTGTAGAAATATGTGTTATAATAAACATGGCGGGTAGTATATCATTCTACTTCGCTATGCGCACCGGGTCATGCCCCGCGCTTGAATCCGTAGTGGAAAAGAGGCGATGCCACTGTGGCTCTTACAAAAAAACATAAACGCTGGCCGCGATTGCCGCTGCTGCTATGCGCCGCAATAATCGCTGTTTCGTCATGCGCCGCGCCGATCCTGGCCGAGAGCAGTCAGACATATGTCGCGGGCAACTTCTGGCCGGACGTGGACGCGATCGAGCATGGCCGCGCGTTAAGGCTCTGGATGGCGTTCTACAACAAAGAGGCGGATGAGGCGGCCGGCGAGACGCCGCTGACAGGGGATATGTCATTCGAGGATATTCGCGGCGGATTCATCGCGCTGTACGCTAATCAATTCGCGCAGCTAGCTCCCACCGTCAGCATAACCGAGGATGAGCTGGAGCTATACCTGGTAGACTCGCAGTTCCAGCTAGCGCTGCCGCTAAGCGATTTTACCGGGACGCTGAAGGATTTATGGGTGATGGCGACCGGCGACATGACGACAGGCGAGAGCGAGCGCGCGCCGGTGGATCGCACGTTTATGAATCGGGAGAATCCGCTGGGAGTCACGAAGCAGGCGATGATAGCGTATGTCCGCCGCATAGCCAACGTGACCAATTCCAACGTCAGCGGAAGCGACATTGAGGAAACGGCCAAGGAATGGCTGGAGAATCAGGCGTATCAAGGCGAGCCGCTGACCGGGTTCATACTGATGATCGCGCCGAAGGATCAGACCGCGCCGCCTCAGGAGCTTGAGGTTAGAACGCCTCTGAACATCGAACAGGCGTCCAGGAAAAAGCCCGCAGGTCACGCGGCGCAGCCGATAGAGGGTATCGCAGCGTCGTCGTCCATGATCACCCAGGCGCGGATAAAATCCGGGGTATTCGTCGATCTGCGGCTGTACAACGGCAACGCGCAGTTGTCGTTCAAGCAGTCGACCGGCAAAAGCGACGCGGGTCGGTGTCTGGATATGGTTGTATACGGCACGCCTAATAGCTTGAAGAACCTGCGCCTGGGCATGTCAAAGGCGGCTAAGGAGGAACTGACTGGCCTGGGGATTCAGGAACTGCATATACGCGTATGCACGCCTGGCGGAGTCAAGCCGTACGCGGAGTATTGGCTGACCGTACCGCTGGCGTAGGCATAAAGTTTTCGAAAGATAACATAAACCTGGCTGTTCGCGAATATTATGTAAGGAGGAAAAATGCGGCGGCGCCGCTTAATTGTCGGAGGACAACCTATGCTGTTCGCGAATGCAGGGAGATTTATCCGCCGTTGCAGTGTTTGTGATGGCGGTTATTATATTAAGGCCTGTTCGAAAAATATCGCACGGGTTTTGGTGCGTCTTTTTCGCATCCGCTGCGTAGCTGTTCCGGTCAGCGGACATCCAGTCCGCCTCCATCCACGCCCCTTACGGGGACGAAAAATCCACCCCAATCCCCGACGCGATATTTTTCGAACATGCCCTAGAGTAAAGGTTATCACGGCGCTATGCCTGACTGCCGCGTTGACGCCGTTCGGGTTCGTGCGCGCGATTGACGAGGATGCGGTTGATCCGCCAGTCGCTTCGTGGGAGGTGCGCGAATCAGCGTACGAACGCTTGACGGCCATTTGTTTGATTGACGAGTTCGCGATAACCTCGCGGGATACGCCGCTGTACGCCGCGCCGAACTGCGGCGCGCGCAGCGACTCATACATGGATGCGCTGACCATTGTGCGTTTGGACGCTTATATGAACGGGTTCATGCGGGTTAGGGGTTCGGAATGGTTTGTGGCGTATGACGACGTCGATAATATAGGTATTGATCCGGTATCGGCGGCTATGTTCGCGCTGCCGCTGCGTGACGAGCCGCTGAGATCCGGGGCAGGCGCGGGCGATCCGGCGCTGGATCGCGCGGTAATGATGAATCGCCGCGTCTGCATTGAAGGATCGCGCGGCGCGGCCTGGCTGGTTGAGGTCGGCGGCGTGTATGGTTTCATACAGAAAGAGTTGTTAATCGTCATGCCGACGCGAACAATATACTGAAACAGTGCGGCGTGACCTTTCACCATTGGCATATGGGGAAGCATACTCCGTACCGCTAAGAACCCCCACGGATGCGCGCGGCTTTCGCCGTCCGCTAAGGCTGGAAACGTTTAGCGGCATGGAGTATAACTTATTAAACCGTTTTCACGCCGTTATAAAAATCAAACAGCGTATCGGCAACGCCCGGCACCCAGAGTAATTGACCATCGACGTTGATCTCATCCGGTGAGAAAACGCGTATGTTGTCCGCGACGACCCTATCGGCCAGCGCCAGTGCGCGCGTATGCCATATGGCCAATTCCGGCGGGCAGAGATTCGGTATACGCTTATCGATGATATCTAAGGTTTTCCATATCTTGCTCTGTTCTGTCGAGCCGGTCGAGGCATCGCCGAGAACAGCCTCCTCGCCATCCTTCGTCGTCAAGCGAATCTGATCACTTTGTCCGCCCTTCACGCCATAACTGAACGTCGCACGCTCGAATTCATAGGAGAACATGGGATGCTGCACTTCATGGCGGCCGACGGTATGTGAAGCGGCAAAAACGATCCGCGCGCCGTTTGACAAAGTCAACGACAGGCATATACTGTCATACGTCTCGATGTTGTTCGCGCGGAAAGCCGAGGCCTCGACGTCTGCAATAACCGTTCCGTTCTCGCCGCATCCCGCCATCCACAGCATGTTCATCAGGTAATGCGCGGTCGCGTTTGACGCTACGTTATCGAACGCTTCCCGGTTATCCGCAGAGTAACGTTTACCCGCCCAACCGATTCCACGGGTATAATAGTTCTGATCCCGAGGCCACAGCACAATCGCGCGCAGCGTCTTGGGCGCGCCGTATCGACCCGAGCGAATGCCGTCTTTTAAAGCGTTCATCGCGTCGTTGAAGCACCACTGATACCCGACGACCAGCGTCCGCTTCGCCGCGTCCCGCGCGCGGATCATCGTTTCCGCCGCTTCCACCGACGGTGCGATGGGTTTTTCAACCAGAACATGGCTGTTGTGTTCCAGGCAATAAACGGCCTGCTCAGCGTGATATGGCGTGGGGCAGCTGAGTATCGATAATACGGGCGAGTGGCGTTCGTACAGTTCGGGCAGCGAAGCATAAACAGGCACACCCTCTTCGAGCAGGCGCGCGAAGCCGTCGCCCGAGGGATATGGATCGACGGCGCCCACCAGTTTCGCACGCCGCTTGCCTGTATCCGACAGCAGCTCGTTAATATGCAGCTGCGCGTATCCGCCAACGCCGGATAGCGCCACATGAACCTGATCCATTGAAAATCCTCCGCATTTATTGATCCAACGACGGCGCGCAGCGCGAAACGGGCGCGTATCCGCAGAACCTCGAACGGGTTCTCTCCTGCTACATTATACTGGGATCGTACAGCCCACGCAATAATTAAAACACAGCCTGTTTGCAGCCCATATATCAAGTTTGAGCTGTTTAAATGGATAACCTCTAAGTCTCCGGATAAGTCTCCGGATCGTAAGAGAACCTCCGGGCCTCACGTTATCGAGCGATAAAATCCATAGCGAAAATGCCGCGCGTCCTACGCGCCAAGCAACATATCTTGAATTGAGCGATCGTATCGCCGCCGCGCATCGACATTGACGCGTTCGTCTCGCAGGTTCATAATGCATGTACATAAAAACCCATTAACAGGAATGCATCAGCAAGGGGGAAGCTCCATGAAATTCACCGACGGATTCTGGGTCACCAAACCTGGCGTTACCATGCATAGCACCGCACAGGTGCGGGACTGCACGGTTATCGCGAACGCCGCGGTGCTCTACTGCCCGACGCGCCGCATCACTCATCGCGGAATGACGCTGGACGGGCCGATGCTGACGCTCACGTTCACATCGCCAGCGCCGGATATACTCGCGTTAAGCGTTGTACACTTCAAGGGTGTTGCCCGGAAAGAACCGTTATTCGAACTCAACCGCAACGCGGCGACCCTGACGGCCATCGACAGCGGCGATTCAGTCACCATAACATCCGGCAAGCTCTCCGCCATCGTCAGTAAGGATAAGTTCAGACTAGATTACTATTATAACGGCGAAAGGTTAACAGGATTAGGCGATCGCCATCTTTCCCTTGCCGAGACCAGCGACGGTTCGTTCATCCGCGTAAAACTGGACGTCGACGTCGGCGAGAAGATATACGGCCTGGGCGAGCGTTTCACACCTTTCGTGAAAAATGGCCAGAGCGTTGACATATGGAACGAGGACGGCGGCACCGCGTCCGAACTGGCGTACAAGAGTATACCGTTCTATGTAACCAATAAAGGTTACGGCGTGTTCGTCAACAGCCCCGGCTGCGTATCGTATGAGTTATGCAGCGAGGCGGTCGCCAGCGCGCAGTTCAGCCTGCGGGGCGAGTCGATGGAGTTCATGGTCGTCGGCGGGCCGCGTATCAAGGACGCCGTGTCCCGCTTCGTAAAGCTGACCGGACGAGCGGCGCTGCCGCCCGCGTGGTCGTTCGGATTGTGGCTGACCACATCGTTCACGACGGATTACACCGAGGAAACAATCAACTCGTTTGTCGACGGCATGTTGGAGCGCGGCATCCCGCTGCGCGTATTCCATTTCGACTGTTTTTGGATGAAGGAATGGGAATGGTGCAATTTCCTGTGGGACGAGCGGATGTTCCCCGACCCGGAGGGCATGATTAAGCGTCTGCATGAACGCGGGCTGAAGGTTTGCGTGTGGATCAACCCGTATATCGGCCAAAAATCGCCGCTGTTTGACGAGGGGATGCGCGGCGGTTTCCTGCTCAAGCGCCCGAACGGCGACGTCTGGCAGTGGGATCGTTGGCAGCCGGGGTTGGCCATAGTGGATTTCACGAACCCGGGCGCGGTCGAGTGGTATCAATCCAAACTGAAAACGCTAACGGACATGGGCGTGGATTCGTTCAAGACGGACTTCGGCGAACGCATCCCCGTCGATTGTGTCTACTACGACGGCAGCGATCCAGCGTTGATGCACAACTATTATACGTCACTATACAATAAAACAGTGTTTGAACTGCTTGAACGTGAGCGCGGCGTAGGCGAGGCGTGCGTGTTTGCGCGCAGCGCTACGGTCGGAGGTCAGCAGTATCCCGTTCATTGGGGCGGCGACAGCACCTCCAATTACCCGTCGATGGCGGAGTCGCTGCGGGCGGGGTTGTCGCTGTCGATGAGCGGGTTCGCGTTCTGGAGTCACGATATATCCGGGTTTGAGGATATGGCCTCGCCGGATGTGTACAAACGCTGGACGGCGTTCGGGCTGTTGAGCACGCACTCGCGGCTGCATGGCTCGGGTTCGTACCGCGTGCCGTGGCTGTTCGGCGACGAGGCCGTCGACGTGGCGCGATTCTTTACTAAGCTCAAGTATACCTTGATGCCGTATTTATTTGCTAAATCCGTTGAAGCGCACGAAACCGGCGTGCCCGTTATGCGCGCGATGGCGATGGAATTCCCCGACGATCCCGCGTGCGGCGAATTGGATCGGCAGTACATGCTCGGCGACGTGCTGCTGGTCGCGCCCGTATTCCGTGCGGACGGGGCGGTGACATACTACCTGCCCGCCGGAACGTGGACGCACTTGCTCACGGGCGAGACGAAGGACGGCGGATCGTGGCGGACGGAGGTTTATGATTTCATGAGCCTGCCGCTGTTTGTACGGGAAGGATCGCTGCTGGCGATAGGTCATGTAGACGACCGCGCGGATTACGACTACCGGTGTGCGTCGACGATCCACGCGTACAACTTGACGGACGGAGAACCCGCCGCGGTCGATCTGTTTGACTCGCGAGGCGAAAACCGCGTGCGGGCGCAAGTGTCGGTGAATAACGGCGTACCGGAAGCCGTGGTTTCAGGCGGCGATATGGGATTTGACATCGTGATTCACCGCGCCGGTTCGGAGGATATAAGGGTAAAAGCAAAGTGAACGACGCTGGGGCGGCGACTGCCGCGCACATATAAACGTCGATGCAACGCGCGTCGGCGGCGCGCTTGCGTCGCCTGTATATGTGCGCGGGCGGTCGCCGCCCTCGCCTACGCTTCCACCT
>JAITDK010000033.1 GCA_031282605.1 Oscillospiraceae bacterium | reverse complement strand
AGTTCCTGCGTGTTTTCTACGCTCGTGTCATGGAATTCTTTGAAGCTAAAGAAACCTCCGCCGCTGTTACTATGCCGCCGTCCCACGCCGCACCCGCCTCATCTGCTGAGCCGATTCCGCAGATGCTTCCTACCATCTCGACATATGGCGGCGACCTGTGCTATGCGGGATCGTATCCGCATAATCCCGAAGGGATTCTTACCTGTAATAACCCTCGTATAATCGACCCAGTCCCGCTGCAGACTATGGTTGCGGCACGAGGACAACGGCAATGCTGGAGAGCGACCGTGAGCGCGTTCCGCCGCCTTTTGGCAGCGGGCAGGCAGAACTTGCCCGTTTTCGTTTCCTACTTTCGTTCCTTACTGCCAAATGGCGCTAAAGCGTATACTCCCGCTCCGCAGAGCGGAACCCCGTTCCTCTCGATCTTGCAAAATCACATCCTCTTCGCCTTCTCTTCTCTGCCTCTTCCTTTCCCAAATTTACCATTGACTTTTTATTGGAAAGCTCCTCGACGTATTTGAGCATGTCATGGCATCTGACCAATTTGAATCGGTTCCCGCAGTTCTTCCTGTTCTCGCGATAGACACGCTCCCCAACATCCCAGCAGTAAACCTTCTCGTCTATAATCCGGCACTTGCGGATTCCGGCTGGCGTAGGAATTTTCCCTGCGCTGAACGACGCTCCTGCGCCGGATCTCTCGCCGGATCGTATGCCTGTCTCGGCATAGGCTCTTCGCGATGGCGTGGATGCTCATTCCGTTTCAATTATGTTTTTCGATGAGCTTGCGTTCCGCTTCGCTCAAGTGGTTGAACGTTAGGCGTTTTGTGGTATCCTGTTCCTGGCTCATGCTGGCGCCTCCTTGTAAGTTGTTTGGCTGCTACCAACATTTTTCAAAAAGCTTCCTCTTATACTACTTATACTACGCTTTTTCCGTTACTCCCCGCCTCCCCCAGTTCCAGTTAACCCAAAACCTTCCAGATACGTGCCGAAGGAGAGGAAAACGGCCAACCGCTTGCGACTATTACGGATCGTTTGACCGAGGCAGGTATCGGCAAGGCGGTCGCGAGATTACCGTGGAAAGCATCCGTGCTGGCAGTATCCGATCGTGCTGATCCCCCAAGACACAACGGAACTCAACTATACAGGGTTGGTAAAGACAACAGAGTTGGGTGAGATCGGTACGAACCCAAAGCTGCGGGGAGCTGTTGGTTCGCAGCGCACTAGCCGTAACACCGGAAGACGGCGTTCTTGGGCTGCTGCACCAGATATAGACTGCCGATTGAGGAAAAGGAAAGCTATCGTCGGCTGGAGACTATGGAGCGGGCAGATTCCGAGGACTTCGGGGAAACGCAGGCCGTATATCTGAGTGACCGTGAGGGTGATATCTACGACTACTTCGAGCGGGCCAGCACCAAAGGTCGCATGGTTATATGTCGGCGAGTCCACAACCGGAAAGTGGCTGCTGATAACGGTGCGGAGACCATTCAAGAATTCCTGAACAACCAGGAAGTCGCTGGGCGATACTCCGTCAATGTCCCCAAGGATTACCATACGGGAAGGGAAATGCGCGTCGCCGAAATGGAAGTCCGGTTTGGAACCGCACGTATCCTGTGCTCGCAAGGGAAAAGCAAGACTTCCACGCCGATGCTCAAACTCCAGCTGGTCAGCGCGCGGGAAATCAACGCGCCCGAGGGAGTGAAACTCCTGAACTGGCAGTTGGTCACTAACCTGGCCGTGCCGGATTACGAGGCCGCCAGGACATGTCTTGCGTGGTATTCCCGGCGTTGGCTGATCGAGATGTTTCACTACACGCTCAAGAGCGCTGCGCGATTGAGAAGCTGCAGGCGGATACGGCGGATTGCTTGAAGAAACTACTGCTGCAGGGTGTTTTGGGTTAACTGGAGTCCCCCCGAGGGGGGTGAGCGGGGGGGGATTCTGTCCCGAACCCTGCGAAGGACTGTCCGCCCTTTCGAATCCGGATCAGGCTTCGCCTGGACCATCGTGATGCACAATCTACCGGCTTCGGATAGCCGGTTGCGCTTCGATAGTCTACCTCGTAGCGCTACCCATCCCTCCGACCCTCATCGCTCCATAGGCGCGTCGTCCGGCATATCATCCGTCATGGCCATATAGTCAGGTTTTGTATCGAAGAAATCGTGCATACGATGAATAGATATTCCGCTATTCCTACCCGTCGCCTTGGCGGCGCGATAGGCTTATGCTGCTTGACGCATAAAAGCGAGCGGCGAGAATCCATCGCGAATCTTCTGCGAAATTCACGCGTCAAGCAGTATATTTGTCATCGGCTGGATTGGAGGCCAAAATGCGACTGCGGCTGAAGGGGATATGCTGCGCGGCGATCATAATAACGTGCGCGGCTCTGGCGCTATACATCCGTTCGCCGGACGCGGTTCAACCCGCGTCAACGCGCGGTAAATCGCTTATCATAATCGACGCGCATAACCTCACGCTCTCGTTGTACGAGAACGACGAGCTGGTCAAGCGATACCCCGTCGCGATCGGCGCGTACGGCATGTCTACTCCGCTGGGCGTGTTCTACATCAATAAACGCTATGTACCCAAGAGCGCGGACATGGGGACTCGCTTCCTCGGCCTGTCGGTTCCGTGGGGCGTATACGGCGTTCACGGTACCAGCAACCCCGGCTCAATCGGCCATGCCGCGTCCCACGGCTGCATCCGCATGTACAACCGTGACGTCGAGGATTTATACAAACGCGTGTATGTAGGCACGCCGGTCATAATCGAGTCCGGCCCATACGGCGAGCTGGGCGACCAGTTGAAACCGCTTTCATTCGACGATCGAGGCTCTCAAGTGCGCGCCGTGCAGAGGCGGCTGCTCGCGCTTGGGTATGATCCCGGCGGCACGGACGGCACGTTTGGACCGGGAACGCGCCGAGCGTTGCTGCGCTTCAAGCGCGATCACGGCCTGCCGCCTACCGAGATTGTCGACGACGCAACGTACCGCGCGCTGGGAATCATGTTGTTTGAGTAAAGGTCGGCGCGATAGTGACGGTGATTCAGTGCTGGCGGCTTGGCCGCGCGCATACGATGGGGTATCAATCGCACGATACGCGAGGCGACGTCCTCCCGCAGTGCCGGGAGCTTCTTTCGGAATTCGGAATGCGAAGAAGAGGAGACCTCGGGGTGAATTGGAGGGTTAACGCAATGCGGCAGTCGACACATCTGGAGAAGCGGCCTCAAACGGATTGGCGTGTGACGCTGGACGCGTTCCTGCCTGTCTCCCTGCGCGCCATGGTGAACCTCCTCAGTAAGGCCGACGCCGCGCGCGTCACGGAGATACGCGTGCGCGCCGAACAGCCCGCGATGATCATGGCCGGAAAGGAGCGCGTCGACCGACTGGATCATATACACTCGGGACGATGGATCCCCACCGGCGACGATGTGAAACAGTTCGCGCAAACCCTGCTGGGACACTCCATGTACGCGCGCGCCGAGGAATTGCGCGGCGGCTATGTCACCCTGCCGGGCGGTCACCGCGCGGGGTTGTGCGGACGGGTCGTGCTTGAGGATGGTAAGGCTCATCATATGCAGGATTTCTCATCCGTCGCGCTGCGGATCGCTCGCCCGGTGCCCGGATGCGCCGACAAAATAATGCCGCTTATCACCGACGGCGGCAGGCCGCTCAACACGCTGATATTTTCCGCGCCAGGCTGCGGCAAGACGACGATGCTGCGCGACATCGCACGCCAGCACGCGCACGCCGGGCTGCAGGTCGGCATAGTTGACGAGCGCAGCGAGATCGCCGCGTGCCGTCAAGGCGTTCCTCAAATGGACGTCGGCCCCTCGACGGACGTATTGGACGCGTGCCTGAAGGCCGAGGGCATGATACTGATGCTGCGCGTGTTTTCGCCGGATGTACTGATCACCGACGAGATCGGCAGAGCCATGGATGCGGAAGCCATCGACGAGGCGTCAAGGTGCGGCGCGGCGGTGGTGGTCAGCGCACACGCGGGCAGCATGGAGGAATTGATGCAAAGGCCCGTTACCGGCGTACTGCTGAGGCAGCGCTCACTAGAGCGTTATGTGCAGTTAGGCCCAGCCGGTCAGGTGCTAAAGGCGTGGAACGGCACGTTCGGCGTTATATATCAAGTATCGGCGGCGTCGCGGGTTTTATCGGGATCCGACGATCCGACGCCGTCGCCAACGCTGATGCCGGAGTTTGATCCGGTATGAATATGATGAGGCTGGCGTTCGCGGGTGCGGCGGCAGGTGGGTGCGCGCTGATGGGTATGGGCATGGCGCGAAGGCTGGTTCGGCGCGAGGAGGCGATAGCGGCGTGGTCCCGCTTGCTGGATGGATTGGCGGCGCAGCTCAGCTATGTCGACGATCCGCTGCCAGACGTGTTGTCTCGTCTCACCGTAAGCGACGCCCCCGGCGACGCGCGCCTTTCATCCGTGATTGAGGAGGCGGTCGATAACATGTGTCGGGATCGTACGCTATCGTTCAGCGACGCGCTCGACACCGAACGCGCCTTCGCCGACATGGATGCGTCAGACGCCGCGACGCTGCTGCCGCTGGTACGCGAGTTGGGCACGACGGCGAGGCCGCAGCAAACCGCGCGGCTGGATTCCGCGCGAGCGTCGCTGGCGTCCATGGCCGCGCGCGCGGCAGATATGACGGCGCGGCAGAAGCGGCTGTATGTATCGCTGGGATTGCTGGGCGGGCTGGCGTTGTTCATCTGCCTGGTAGGTTAATAGGAGGATTCGTATGAATGTTGACCTGATATTCAAGATAGCCGGCATAGGCATTCTGGTGGCCGTGCTGGGGCAGGTGCTCACCCGCACGGGTCGCGAGGACATGGCTATGCTGACTACCCTGGCCGGACTGGTCATCGTATTGTTGATGGTGGTCAACCTGATCAGTCAATTGTTTACGACTGTGCGCAGCATGTTTGTACTGTAAAGCGGGAATACGGAAGATGGATGTGATGATACTGGCGGGTTTCGGCATAACCGCGGCGTTGCTGACGGTCGCGATACGCGGTCAGCGGCCGGAGATGGCGATCGTGCTCTCTCTGGCGGCGGGCATCAGCCTGATACTCTTCATCTCGGGAAAATTGTCGGGCGTGATCGACATATTGCGCGCGCTAGCGGATATAGCAAACATACCGGAAGGCACCATTTGGCTGCTGGCGCGCGTCGTAGGGATATCATACCTGACAGAGTTCGCGGGTCAGCTCTGCCGCGACGCGGGTGAGGTCGGCATCGCCTCGAAGGTGGAACTGGGCGGACGCTTGATGGTGCTGACGCTGGCCATACCCGTATTGGTATCGTTGATGCAGATGATGCTGGCGCTGGTGCCGGGAGGCTCGCTATGAGGATAGTTATGGCCGCGATCTGCCTGATCCTTTTATCCATCGGGCATGCGTGCGCCGAGTCCGCGCCGTCTGTCGAACTGCCGACCGCCGCCGACATCCAATCACAGACCGAATCACTCCTGGATACACTAGACCTCGCCGCGTGGCAGCGTGTCGCTGACTCGATGCTCGCTCCGTCGCAGCGCGTCAGCGTACGCGATACGATCCTGCGCGTCATTAGGGGCGAGCGTGTCCTCGACGGCGCGACTGCGCTGGAACGCATCATACAAACATTGTTCCAATCCCTCCGCGCCAGCGCTGGGCTGATCATCCAGCTGATAGCGCCCGCGCTGCTGTGCGCGATACTAAGCCGGATGCGCGCCGCGTTCGAGAACGACACGGTCGCGCAGGCGTGCCAGTTTGTCGGATATGCCCTCGTCTCGCTGATCGCCGCGCGGTTTTTTCTGGATCAACTGGCGCGGGTGCGCTCCGTAGTGGACGGCATCGCCACTGGGATGCAGGCATTGTTCCCGCTGCT
>JAITDK010000001.1 GCA_031282605.1 Oscillospiraceae bacterium | reverse complement strand
CGGCGGAGTTCAACCTAGCGGAGAACACCAGCGCCGCGACTCCCGCCAGGAAGCTCATGTTCGTATACGCTAGGAACATCAAACGCTTTGTCTTGACGCCCGACAGCCGCGCGGCCTTCTCATTGCCGCCCAGCGCGTATAGGTGTCGTCCCATTACGGTATTCGTGGTGAGGAATGAATATACCAGCAGGATTAAGCCCAGCGTAACGAGCACGGTCGGCACGCCCCTGTATCCGGCCAGCAGGTAGAACAGCGCGATAATCGCCGCGCAAACGATAAGAGTGCGGATCAGCAGCCCCAGGAACCCCTCGACCGAATACCCCTTGCGCCTGCGGCTCGAGTACCCGGCGAACGTTATCGCAGCATAGGCGATGGCCAGCAGCGCACCCGCCACACAGCACGTCACATTGCGCAGCCCGAGCAATTTAGCCCCATCCGCGCCGCCCAGCAGCCCTCCCAGAGGATCGCCGGCGAACACGAACCCTGTCGAGAACTTCAGAAACCCTTGCGGAAACGGCGCGAGCGTCATCCCGTTCAGTATCCGAAGCGTCAAGCCCCTGAAGAACAGCATACCTACCAGCGTCATAATAAACGGCGGGATGCGGCAGTACGCTATCCAAAACCCCTGGAACATGCCTATGCCTACGGAGATCAGCAGGCACAGCAGCATCGACAGGTATGGGTTCCACTTCCAGGATATGATGAACGTGCCCGCGCACGCGCTGACTACGGCGACTACCGAGCCAACCGACAGGTCGATGTTCCCGCCGGTGAGGATGCATAGCAGCATGCCGCACGCGAGTATAACCACATAAGCGTTCTGAAAAATAACGTTCGACACATTCATAGGGTTGAGCATCTTCCCGTCCGTCACGATTTGGAAGAATACGATTATGACGGCGAGAATCAGCAGCATCATATACTGGCGCAGTATGCCGGCGAACGACGCGTTCTTCTTTTCAGCGGCGATAGTCTGACTCATGGGCTGTACCTCCAGAAAACTGATATGGTATTATGCGGTTTTGACTGTGCTTTTTTCGCGTTCGGTGGCGAGGATGTCGGACATAATCCGCTCCTGGGTCGCCTCGCTGGTCTGGTATTCGGCGATCAGGCGGCCCTCGTGCATCACATACACGCGGTCGCACATGCCCAATATCTCCGGCAGTTCGGACGATATAAACAATATAGCCTTGCCTTGTTCGGCCAGTTCGTTGATTATCTTGTATATCTCGTACTTGGCGCCGACGTCGACGCCACGCGTAGGTTCATCCAGCATCAATATATCCGGTTTGGCGAACACCCATTTACCCAGAAGCACCTTCTGCTGGTTCCCGCCCGAGAGGTTGCCCGCTTGCTGCTCGATATTGGGAGCCTTGACGTTAAGGCGTTCTTTTGTATCGGCGGCGCCGGTTCGCTCGAGATCGGCGTCGATCACGCCGCGGCTGCTGACCGACCGCATACTGGCCAGAGTAATGTTGCGCAGTATTGAGAACGACAAAATCAGTCCGTCCTGCTTGCGATCCTCGGTGATGTACGCGAATCCCGCCTTGATCGCCCTTGGTATGGACGTCAATTCGATAGGCTTGCCGTCTTTCATCAGCTCTCCGGTTATGTGCGCGCCGTACGCCCTGCCGAATATGGACATAGCCAGTTCAGTGCGGCCCGCACCTATCAAGCCGTACATCCCGACGACTTCTCCCCGACGGACATTGATCGACACGTCGTCCACAAGTTTCTTTTCAGTGAAGAGCGGGTGATAAACGTTCCAGTGGGAGGCTCGCAGCGCGATGTCGTTTCGGACGCAAGGTTTACGCGAAGGGTATCGCTGGGACATGTCCCGACCGACCATGCCATGGATGATGCGGTTCTCGGTGATATCGTCCTTTCCCTTTTCAAGGGTTTCGATGGTCATGCCGTCGCGAAGGACGGTGATACGGTCGGATACGTACGCGATTTCGTTCAGTTTGTGCGAGATTATGATGGACGTAATACCGCGGGTGCGCTTGAAGTCCAGGAGCATGTCGAGCAGCTTATGCGCGTCGCGCTCGTTCAGCGAGGATGTGGGTTCGTCGAGGATGAGGAGTTTGACGTTTTTGGTCAAGGCCTTGGCGATCTCGACTAGCTGCTGCTTGCCCACGCCGATGTCCTTGATGAGGGTATGGGTATTCTCAGTGAGTCCGACGGTGCGCAGATGCTCCTCGGCCTTGCGGTAGGTATCGTCCCAGCGTATGACTCCGCGCGAGGATTGTTCATTGCCCAGGAACATGTTTTCGGCGATGGATAGGTATGGCACAAGCGCGAGTTCCTGGTGAATAATGACGATGCCCTTGCGCTCGGAGTCGGCGATGGAATGGAAGCGGCACTCTTCGCCGCCGAAGAAGAAACGGCCTTCGTAGGAACCATAAGGATAAATGCCTGAGAGTATATTCATAAGGGTGGATTTACCCGCGCCATTTTCGCCGACGACGCCGTGAATATCGCCCTCGCGCACGGCGAGGTTGACGCCCGACAGCGCGCGCACGCCTGGAAATTCCTTGGTTATGGACTGCATAGACAACAGCTCAAGCACAGCGGCTACCTCCACAAGAATGACATAACGCCAAAGAGACGGAGTTCCCCGAACATCATAAGCTAATGAACCTTAGTTGTATGGATGGAACCGCCGCTGCGCAGCGGCGGTTTCGTTCATTACGGGAAGATTATACCATGCTATATGGAGTTCTATCAAGTTTTATGTTTGTGGGTTCAGCAATTCCAAAATAGCGATCGGTAGCGCCGATCGAACTGCGCAAACCGCAAAGCCACCAAAATCCATGAAAAGATTGCCATGGTAACTTCTCCCAAACGGCGAGAACGTTGCGGGCTGATTTCGTTGGAATCCACCAGCAATTCCAAATTTAGAATTTTTCGACACGATTCGATCGTCTGTGGACGGTTTTCTCCGGGCGAGACGAGGTTTTTGACCTAAAGCCGTCCGAAAATCGATTGTAGAGGCAC
>JAITDK010000318.1 GCA_031282605.1 Oscillospiraceae bacterium | reverse complement strand
TGGCTATAATCAGGAGAAATCAACCATACCTGCCATGCCGCACTATTTTCATCATAGCAAGTCTTCGGTATAGCAACCATTCGGTTGAACGAATCTTCACTTTTCGCGCTTCTTAAGATATCTTTTGCAATACCAAACACTTCTTCTTGTGGCAAATAACCCGAATGCGGTTTTGTAATACCTTGGAACGACATGTCCAATATCGCAGCAAAGGCCTCTGCGCTATCACACTTACTCAACGCTTCTTCAAAACCCGCCCACTCATCGTCAATATGCAAATCCCACATGTGATCTACAAGGCAATAATAGTAAAACAAATCAAACTGTGAAAGTTGACTTTTGTATTGCATTAACAACTCGTCGATCTGTGCAACAAGTTTCGCCCCAACAGCTTGCATTTCTTCCATTTGCTCATCTGTCATTTGCGTAGGCACATACCGTTGAATCTCATCGGAAGCCAACGATATCCCAGCCGACAGACTTACCAACATAACAGCAATCACTAAAGAAAGAACACGCTTCAACATAATTACACCCTCTCTACTCTTTAAATCAAACCATATGCTAAGCGATGTATTAGGTGCGGGTGAGACGCGGATATCACCTCTTACCCCTGGTTCAATTCGGCGTACTCCAGCACGTTCCGGCACGCGTATAGCACGCCGAAGCCTATCGGTATCTCCAGGGCGAGTATGGAGAACAGTATCGTCCCGGCCTCGGTGATCATCACCACGCCGCCAGTCAGCAGCACGACGCCCAGAACGACACCCGGAGCGATCAGCACGAATATCATCAGGAAGTACAGCGTCATCTGCAGCCACTTCACAACCAGATGACTCCACAGCCGATCGACCATAAGGTTCG
Organism: Oscillospiraceae bacterium; assembly: GCA_031282605.1. Classification (GTDB taxonomy): domain Bacteria; phylum Bacillota; class Clostridia; order Christensenellales; family Aristaeellaceae; genus BNUH01. Next base: position 9,559 of record JAITDK010000318.1, on the reverse strand, counting down.
TCGCTATCAGCAGCAGCGAGAATGTCATGCGCAGCGCGATCATCACGATTATCATCCATGGCGGCAGGCGCAGTATCAAGCCGCATGATATCCATGTGACGACGGATTCGATTATCTCGCGGCGGAATACCTGCGATAAGCAGTACAGCAGCTTGCGGAACGGCGGTTCCGGCACGAGATAGATGTGGTGTATCAGCAATTCACGAACCCAGCGGTCGAACGCACTGAATACCAGCTGCAGGTACAACCCAAGCCCCAGCACGGCTGCGAAGCCAGCATCGTCCTCCATGTTGCGCATGAACAGCGCCATGACGATCATTGCCGCCAGCATGATCCACGACGTTGGGCTTAACAGCAGCGCTCGGTTGCGGTTCTCTTCCAGCCGTTGCTTGAATGCGAACGCCCGCGCGCCTTCGCCGCCCAACTGGCCATCGCGTTCGCGCAGCTTGACGTTCTTCCGGTCGGTGTTGGTCATTCGGCCTTCGCGCCCGGCCTGTTTCTGGGTTTGGGCCAGTTCGGTGGCCTGCAATACATCCTCGTAATAGTCCGGCTGCGTATGATTGAGCAGCGTTATCAGCGCGGCGACGCCCAATACGGCGGCGAGTATCCCCAGTAACCCGGACGCGCCGCCGGCCAGAAATCCATTGATCCCCCACGCCAGCCACCCAGCGAACGGGAACAGCGTCAGCGTCGGCGACTGACTGGCCGATACCAGCGAAGGCGCTATAGGCTGATTCGTTATCAACGCGCCGGCGATGCGCGCCAGCGACGGCAGGAACATCGCGATCGACGCGACGGCGAATATCCGCTTAGCGTTGCGCCTGTGCGATTCACTGACGCTGGACGCCGCGTATATGGTCATTGCCGTGACGCTCGCGGTAAACACCGTAAGGCCATACCCTAGCAGAATCATGAACAGCTCCGCGACCGTGACCGCATACTGTCCATGAAGCGTCGAGTATTGGTAAAGAATGAACACCCCGATCATCAGCGACGTGCCCAACTGCTGAACCAACCCGTACATCAGCGTCTGAATCGGCCGCACCGGAGATGGGAACACCAGGTTCACATCCGCCATTGAAAAGAACGTAGCGCCCCTGCTCAGCCCCGAGTACGCCCCCATTATAAACATCGCTATGTAAAACACCTTGATTATGGCGAACAGCTCCGCGCGATCGCGCACGTCGGTTTCCATGCGAACTATTGTGCCGGACCATACCACGACGGCTAACAGGCCTATCGCGACCGCCGTTATGATCAGTTTACCGGGACTTCTGAAGAACGAGCGCAGCTGATTCTTCATTTTTATGAGAAGCAGTTTTAATAGTACGCTAGAAAAAACGCTGGAAAAAACGCCCATCTCACGCACCCTCCGTAATAGCGAAGAATCGCTCCGCCAGGCTGGCTTGATCGGCCGCGTCTACGCTTGCCGCGACCTTTCCGCGCATCAGAATATGCGCTGTGTCCCACAGGTTCTCTACGCTCTCGATCATATGGGTTGAGATGAGCAGCGCGCAGCCCTCCGCGCGCAGTTCGCCGAACCAGGACTTCAATTCCTTGATCGCGTGCGGATCAAGCCCCACCAGCGGCTCGTCGAATATGATCAGTTTGGGATCGTGGGTCAGCGCGCAGAGGATAGAGACCTTCTGCTGCATACCCTTGGACAGCTCTTTGCCCACTTTATCCTTATGTTCCCATAATTCAAACCGCTCCAGCCGCGCCTGATCCTGTTCGGGGTTCAATGGGATGCGGTACGCGCGGCGCATGAATTCCAGATGCTCGCGCACGGTGAGCAGATCGTACACGGCGGGCATCTCGGGTACATAGCCCAGCAGGCGTTTGGCTTCCAGCGTTTTGTTGCCGTATCCGCCGATTATCACTTCGCCCTCGAAGCGCAGCAGGCCGGCGATACACTTGATCAGCGTGGATTTGCCCGCGCCGTTAGGGCCTAGCATAACGGTTATCTTTCCCGATTCAGCGTTGAGGCTGACGGCGTCATTAGCGAGGGTTTTAGCGTAGCGCTTGGTGACGTTGCTGACCTGAAGCATAGTATATATACCTCCTGCCGTCGGATGGGGAATATCTGTCCGCAAAAGATTCTATCACAATAATTGAGAAATATCAAACAAGGTAGGGGACGCGGAAGCGAGCGAACCGTTCGGCTGATCTTTCTCTCAGGTTTTTCTATTACGTTTTCTCTTACGTTTTTTCTTGGATAGTTCGGTTTCCCGTTAACGTCATACGATGAAATAAGTTATAATATATTCCATATGTGGTATAGGCGGTGGAATAATTAATACCAATAGCGTGCAAGGAACGTCGGCGGAAATTGCCGCCGACGCGGAAACGGCTTGTCTTGTTCAACAGCTCTCGCGATATGATATGCTTGCGGGAGCGTATACCTCGACGATTGGGTTGGAACTGCGTTGCGGGATAGTGGTCAACCGCCCGTCGATCCGCCGCGTGGACGCGCCCAAGCAGGTGTTTTCGGTTACATGGATGCTTACGGGCGGCGGCGTGTACTATGAATGCGCGGAGGGCGGCGCGGAGACCGTGCACGCGCTGGGCGAAGGCTCGCTGTTGCTGCGCCGCCCGGATCGCGTCGGACGGCTGAGACTGGATTCAGGCGGATTGCAGCGGCGGTGCTTCATAGACGTCGACCCTTCGTTAGCGCCGGTGGTGATCGTCGCGCTCCCGGAACTGGTAAACATGCCCCCGGTGACGCCGCTGCCGTTTAACACGCTGCTGCTGGAGAGGTTCGCGGCGTTCGTCAAGTCGCTGGAGAGGATGGAGGCTTCGCGGTCTCTGGAGTATATAACCGCGCTGGCAAGCATGATTTGCGCGCTGTATCGTTTGAGCGAGGCCAGCGTCAGCCAGGATGAGCCGATGCTCAAAGCGGCGCGGCTGCTGGCTGCGGAACCTGTCGGCGTTACGCTGCCTGATATCGCCGAGCGGTGCGGGGTGCCGTATGGTACGTTCCGTAAGCGGTTTATAGCGGCCTTTGGTCAAACGCCAGGGAAGTGGCGTATTCTGCGTCGTATAGAGCGCGCTAAGCAGGAGTTGGCCGCCGGCGAGCAAATCATGGCCGTGGCGGATCATCTGGCCTATCCTGACGTGTATTCATTCGCACACCAGTTCCGGAATGTGACGGGATTAACGCCGAAACAGTATCAGTTAAGAAATATTCTGTGATTGAGTGCGTGAGGTTCTAGTCAAGACCCTTCATAAATACCATTTGCTGCATCCATTTGTAAACCCCTATCGCTCTCCGACTACCATATTTTTTCCGGGACGTCGTTTAAGACGTCCCTCTTGCTTAACTTAATGACATTGGGACGTTCCTCGTTCCCCCGTTCCAACCCTGCGCCCCGCCAGTGAAAACGCTGTAATGGAATGGTCAATTCACGCCGCAGTGGCGGGGTGTCAGTAACTTAAAGCGCCTCCGGTTCGAGACCAGGACAGCATCCCGCCGCGGCGAGACGCCGAACGCCGCGCGACCCCAATCCAATCACCTCGCCATCCTACGGCACTTTACGCACATTTCCCACACCGTGCAGCATCCTGTCAAACCATACGCAAACCCTCACGCGTATAGGCGCTTTCCCGATCGTTTCACGATAGGCTCGCGACGCCGCCGCTACCTCCTGCGTATCCGGCACATGATTGTCATACGCCAGCGCGGCGACGGCGTTGAACAGCGGCATAAGCGACGGCGTTCGCCGCGACAGTGTCAGCGGCGTATCATACGGCTCCGCCGCCGCGCCGCACGCCGCCAGTAACGCCAGCGCCGCCTGATACCACGTCAGCAATTGCTCATCCAACCCCTTGCGCCTCCGAGCCGCCATTGCGGGATCCACCCATACGGCGCGCGCGGCGACCCCCGCCGCAATCATCGCCGCCAACAACCACGGCCACCACGGACGCCGCCTAGGCGGATCCTCTTCTCCCTGCGCCTCAGGCTCTTGGTCAGGCTCCGCGTTCGGCTGCTCGGTGGAATCAGGCAAAACGGGCCGCGTGGGGGTAGGCGTGGGCGCTGCGTCGGCGGGGTTGTCAAACGGCTCCGGCGAAGGCGTATGCTCGTTAGGCGAGGAGGTATTGTTAGTCTCGCTTTCTCCAGGCTTGGGCGTCGGATCGTCCGGGTTTTCTGGCGGCGGATCCCCAGATTGATCCGGGCTTTCGTTGGGAGGGATCCCTGGCGTGGCGTCAACGCTAATCCACCCCAACCCTGGCAGATAAGCCTCAACCCACGCATGTGCGTTCATGCCCGTTACCAGCACCGTTCCGCCGGCGTCGGGCCGCGCCACATAACCCTCCACGTAGCGCGCGGGGATATCGGCAATCCTGGCCATCACCGCCATCGCGCTGGCGAAATACGTGCAATACCCCTCCTTCCCGTCCAAAAGAAAGAAGGAAACGAAATCCCGGTTCGCGGGCGGCGTTTTGGAAGGCGTAAGCGTATATTTGAATTGCTTGAGATAGTCTCGTATAGCGATCAACTTACCGAGCTGAGTCGCCGCGCCATCAGTTATTTCATTGGTTAGCTGAAAAACGTCGGACGACACCGACTGAGGCAGCGCGCGGTACGCTTCCAGCACTACGTTATCCCAATCAGGCGCACCGGATTCCGCGGCCGCTTGAGCCAACGCGGGCAACCGCGGATCATCCAGATCCAGCACAGGCGCGCGCAGCGTGTATTCGTCGCCGACGACGAGATTGCGCGTGGCGAACACCTCTCCGGTACTGTTGAAATACAGCACCATATCCACCGGCGTGGAGAGCGCCGTCAGCCTGTGAGGAACGAACAGCGTCGTCATGCTCTCGTCCAGCATCGTAACAGTAGCCGTTATCGGCTCGAACATAGCCGAATCACGCAACCTATCCAGCGGTCGTCCGACGTCCATCAGATTATCGCGGATGGATCGCCACCGCGGATCAATGTACAGATAGCGCCGAGAGCTTAACGCCTGGTCCGTCCATGACGCGCCAGTATAGGTGTCCTTCGTGACCCCGCGTAATAAAAGCGTGCGCGTCGTATCAACGCGCATGACCTCGCGATCGGAAGGGTTCGCGATCGAACCGCCCAACCTCGCGCCCAGCGGCTGGAACCCATCATACTGGATTGAGTAGATCGTGCGAGGCTCGTTGTAGAACAGGTAGTCGTACGCCACGCGCCGCACCCTTTCCGCAAGCGAAGCCAGTTGATCATTGAGAATATCGCCCGACGGCAGTAACACGAGCGCGGCGACGACGGCCAGCGCGGCCATCGACGCCACCCGCATCGCCCCGGTTTGTTCGCACCGCGAACGCGCGTACAACGCGACCAGCGCGAATAACACTGGAGTAAACAGCCATGGATTCTCGTCCGCGCCGCTCACCCAGCTCCATAGCGCGATTACGCACGCCAGCGACAAACTAGGATAGAATCCCTCGCGGCGCCTGTTCGCTATCAGGCAGAACAGCGACAACCCCAGCGTGATTATTAGCCGCACGACTTCCGCACGCAGTGACAACGTCGCCATGTTGCCGATCATCGCGTCTGAAACGGCCTGTACCAGCCACGGGAACGGTTCAGTCCGTATAATGAACGCGGCGGCGATCGACGCAATCACCGCCCAACCGACCGAGCGTACCGCCCAATGCATCATGAACAGTATCGCCAGCGCCGCGCATCCCGCGCAGATCAGCGCCATCAAGCCCGGCGGCGCTTGAATCGCCAGCGTGCCGCACATTGTCAGCGACAGCCCGAACGCCAGCATAGCCGCCAGCAGCGCAGTCAGGCCGTTATCGCGGATCACGTCACGGAATCGGTTAGCGATAGTTCTCATAGATCAATTCCTTACCGCCTGCGTCTCGCCGGCAGCGGACTGCGCGGAGGCAGGCTTAACCACGCAGTCGACGCCGTTTTGCCGCAATCGGCGGATCAGCGCGCGCTGCGCCTCATCCGAGCTATCGGATACAAGATACACGCGAACGGTCGGGCCTAACCGCCTCAGACGGATTATCCGATCCGCGCTCTCGTTGGTAAGCGCGCCTGTCAGGCAAACAGTCGTTCCGGACTGGCGCAGCCGCGTAGATTCCAACGCAAGCACGCGTTCAAACGGCGTTTGCCCGCTGAACCGCATCCGCGCAATAGATCGCAGCACCGGCGTGATCTGATCGCCCTTGCGCAGCGTGAGATCCTCAGGCGGCATACCAGTCAGGGGCATCCGTACGACAGCGTCCGCCGACAGCAAGGCGGCGCAGATCGACGCGGTCAGGTCGCTCAATCGATCGCGCGCCTCGAGGCTAAGCGGCGCTTTCATCGGCTGGGCGCAATCAAGCAGCACGACCGCGTCGGGGCGCAACGGCTGATCAAACGTCTTGACCAGTATCTCACGCTTGCGCAGCGACAGCTTCCAGTGAATCTTCTTCAGCTCGTCGCCGGGTTGGTACTTGCGCACACCGGAGGGCGACGTCGAATCCTCTGTAGCGCGCGATACCAGCTCCGTCTCCGATTCGCCCGGGGAGAACGGCGGGCAATCCAGCGGCTCAACGCGCGGAAGAACCAGCGTATCGATACGCCATCCCGGTCTGCTGCGCTGAAACGAAAACAGCCCGAACACATCCTCGACGAACAGTTGGGTCAGCCCGACGCTGAACCGTCCCACATGCGGACAATGAATCCTTAGAACAGACGCGCGCGAACTGAACGCACGCGCCGGTATGCGCAGCGCCTCGGTTTCAGAGTCGGCCAGCGCGGGAGCGCGCACCAACGCCCGAATCGGCGCAATGGGCAGCGGGCACGTGTGGCGCAGCGTAATCTTGAGCGTACGCGATTCCCCATGCGGGATATCATCGCCGGACGCCGCGACGGTCACAGCTAACGTCAAAAACGCCCATAGCGAACTGATCAAGGCCAGCATAAACATCGCCAGCAACAGCAGCGCTATCAGCATGTACATCCTGCCGCCCGTGGACAACGCAATCACCGCCATCAATCCGGCGAAGAACAGGCACCCGAACGCACGGAAACTCATCGCAACCCCGTCCGCCCGTTATGGCACGCGCACAGGGACTTGTATGGTCGCGATCAATTGATCCAGGATGCGCTCGGCGGCAAGTCCTTTCATGCGCGCCTCGCTGCTTAGTGAGACGCGGTGAGCGAGGACGTGCAGCGCCATCCTCTGCACGTCTTCCGGTATGATGTATTCACGTCCGGCGAGCAGCGCGCACGCCTGCGCCGCGTGAACTAGCGCGATAGCGCCACGCGTGGAACAGCCCAACTGCAGCATCGGATGACGGCGCGTCGCTGCGGCGATGTTCGCCACGTAGCAGCGCACCTCGCGCGCGCAGTATATTTTGCTGACGGCGGCCTGTGTATCAATGATATCCTGGGCTGTCGCGACAGGTTCCAACGTCTGCAAAGGTACGGATGCGCCGGTGTATCGCTCCAGTATGTCCATCTCCTCGTCGATGGACGGATAACCGATGGCCACGCGGATGAAGAACCGATCCATCTGCGCCTCCGGCAGGGGATATGTGCCGACAAACTCGACGGGGTTCTGGGTGGCCAGCACTATGAATGGTTTAGGCAGCGGGTATGTAACGCCGTCGACCGTCACCTGCGTCTCCTCCATGACTTCAAGCAGGCTGGACTGGGTCTTCGGCGACGTGCGGTTTATCTCATCGGCCAGCACGATCTGGGACATGACCGCTCCCGGCTTGAACTCCATCGCGCCGGTCTGCATATTAACGATGGTAAACCCGGTCACGTCGGACGGCATGACATCCGGCGTGAACTGGATGCGTTTGAACGAGCAATCAAGAGAACGCGCGAGCGCGCTGGCGAGGGTGGTCTTGCCGACGCCGGGCACGTCCTCGATCAACACATGCCCCCGGCAAAGCAAGGCGATGAGCACCATCTCGACGGCGTCGGCTTTGCCAACGATGACCTGGCTGATATTGCGCTGCAGCGCGTGTACAAGGCGGCGCGGCTGTTGCATGACAACACCTCTCTCTCTTCCATTCTTTCATTCTGCCATTCAATCCAGGCCTCGCACGAGCGAGGCGAGCGAACGAATAAGGCGGAAGGATAGATTCCGAAACAATACTCGTCAATATAATAAAACGTATCAGCCGTGCGAATCCATCCAGAATTCGGCTGCGGCGGAAGGGTGTGTATTGTTTGCATAGATTTAATGAGGGATTGTTGGCGTTGCTAGCGGACGGGGCGTATCATTCGGGGGAGGCGCTGAGCGCGCGGCTGGGGATAACCCGCGCGGCGATATGGAAGCAGGTCGAGTCGATGCGCGAGCGCGGGATCGTGATCGAGTCCGCGGGCAAGCGGGGATACAGGATGACCATGCCGGACGATCCGCTGTTCCCGCCGTTGATGAACGCTCCGGGCTGTAAGATAGAGTATTCGTATGAGATGGTGTCCACCAATGTGCGGGCTTCGGAACTGGCGCGGCAGGGAGCGGAGGAGGGAACGCTGGCGCTGGCAGAGGTTCAGACGGGTGGCAAGGGACGACGCGAACGATGTTGGGCGTCTCCGCTGGGAGGGGTGTGGTGTTCGTTGGTGCTGCGTCCGACACAGCCTCCGGCTGAGGCGCAGCGCATACCGCTCGTTACGGCGGTAGCGGTTGCGGAGGCGTGCGAGGATACGACCGGGTTGAAGCCGGGCGTGAAGTGGCCGAACGATCTGCTGATAGGAGGAAGGAAGTTATGCGGAATTCTGCTGGAGATGTCTGTAGAGGCGGAGCGGGTGCAATATTTGACGATGGGTGTTGGGATAAACGCAGCGCAGCGGGGCGAGGATTTTCCGGAAGAGATACGCGGAGCGGCGACGTCGCTGGCGATTGAGTGCGGAGCGCCGGTCAAGCGCGGAGACGTGCTGCGGGCGTTCACCGAAAGGTTGTGGCATTGGTATAGGCGGTTGGAGTTGGGTGGGGATTCATTTTATCACGAAGTATTCATGCCCGCATACATCGCGCGGTCGGTGACGCTAGGTCGGGACGTTACGGTAGTATCGGACGAGGGTACGTACGCCGCACATGCTGAAGCGATCGGCGGATCGGGGGAATTGATAGTGCGGACAGCGGCCGGGACGACACAAGCAGTCTGGGCTGCAGATGTGTCCGTACGATGACGGCGGTGTGGGGAGGAATCCCCTGTCGCTGCGGCGGCATCTCCCCCTGCGTAGGCGATGAGGGTTGACGGAACGGGTTGCGCTCCGGGATAGACTATCCAGGGACAACCGGCGATCCGAAGCCGGTAGACTGTGTATCACGATGGTCCAGGCGAAGCCTGGTCAGGATTCGAAAGGGCGGATAGCCCTTCGCAGGGTCAGGGACGCGGCGCATCCGCGCGATCGGGAAGGGGTCTCACGACCCCCTCCCGACCTCCCCAGTGGCTTGGAACGAGGCAACGGGGGAACGGGTTACGCTCCGGAACAGACTATCCAGGTACAATCGGCAATCCGAAGCCGGTAGAATGTGTATCACGATGGTCCAGGCGAAGCCTGGTCCGGATTCGAAAGGGCGGATAGCCCTTCGCAGGGTCTGGGACAGAGTCCCAGGCT
>JAITDK010000307.1 GCA_031282605.1 Oscillospiraceae bacterium | reverse complement strand
AAGGGCTATCCGCCCTTTCGAATCCTGACCAGGCTTCGCCTGGACCATCGTGATACACATGCCATCGGCTTCGGATCGCCGGTTGTACCTGGATAGTCTGTTCCGTAACGTAAACGGTTCCCCCGTTCCTTCGTTCCAAGCCCGGGGGAGGTCGGGAGGGGGGCGCAATTGAGCGTAGTGTATTGCCCAAAGGCGTCAGCGATTCCAAATTTGGAATCGCTGGACGCCTTCAATCGAATATTTACAAAACCGACGGTGCATGTTAGAATGGAGAGTCCTTATGAACCGCACACTGCGTCCGGCGTGTCCGCCTCGACCGGATGCTCAATTTAATGGCGTCTCACGCGGCGAGCGGCGATTGGACGATCAAACAATGGAGGCGTTATATCATGGATAAGACCCGGAAACTCTCTATTATCGAACAGTACTCACGCCATCCCGGCGACACGGGTTCGCCCGAGGTGCAGATCGCTCTGCTGACCGAGCGTATCAATCACCTAAACGACGACCACCTGAAGACCCACAAAAAGGATCACCACTCCCGCCGCGGGCTGCTGCTGATGGTCGGCCAGCGCCGCGGACTGTTGAACTATCTGCACGACACCGACATAGAGCGCTACCGTACGCTGGTCGGCAGCCTTGGTCTGCGCAAATAACCGCCGGTTGTTATGAAAGATAAGGGGGCACGGGATGAACCGCGCCCCGATCGGGAATAGCGGGACAGGGTTCCGCGCCCAAAGAAGTTAAGGAGAAACGATGGAACAGAAAATCTACTCAACGCAATTGGCGGGACGCACGCTGACACTCGAGTTCGGGCGGTACGCGCAGCAGGCGGGCGGATCGGCGCTGGTACGGTTGGGCGATACCGTAATACTCGTGTGCGCGACGGCATCCGACACGCCGCGCGAGGGACAGGACTTCTTCCCGCTAAGCTGCGATTACGAGGAAAAATTGTATTCGGTAGGCCGCATACCAGGCGGCTGGATCCGCCGCGAAGGCCGTCCAACCGAAAAGGCCACGCTGACCAGTAGACTGATCGACAGGCCGCTGCGCCCGCTGTTCCCCAAGGGACTGCGCAACGACGTGCAGGTTGTGGCGACCGCGCTGTCCGTGGACACAAACGTCCCGCCTGAGATACCGGCCATGCTGGGCGCTTCGATCGCGCTGGGGGTGTCGGAGATACCGTTCGGCGGCCCGGTAGGCGCCGTGGTTATAGGCAGGATAAACGACGAGTTTGTCGTCAACCCGGATGACGAGGCGCGGAATAAGTCCGATCTCCATCTGGTCGTGGCGGGCACAGGCGACGCCGTGATGATGGTTGAGGCGGGCGCGAACGAGGTAAGCGAGCAGGTAATGCTGGATGGTATCATGCTCGCTCACGAAGAAATAAAGAAACTGGTAGAGTTCCAGAAAACGATTATCGCCGAAATCGGCAAGCCCAAGAAGGAATTCCCTTTGTACCTGACCGGCGAGGATATCGCGGCCGCCGTCAAGGAATACGCGCAGGAGAAGATCAACTGGGTGTTCGGCACGTTTGACCGGCATGAACGCCAGGGTCGCGAGGATGAGGTCGGCAAGGATGTGCAAGAGCATTTCGCGGAGATATTCCCCGGACGTTCCGCTGAAATCGCCGACGCGCTGTACGCGATGAAAAAGAAGGTCATGCGCGCGCGTATATTAAGCGAGGGCGTTCGCCCGGACGGACGCAAGCTCACCGAGGTTCGCCCGATATGGTGCGAGGTAGGGTTGCTGCCCAGGCCGCACGGTTCGGCTATCTTCACGCGCGGCGAGACCCAGGCGCTGACCGTTACGACGCTAGGCTCTATGCGCGAGGTGCAGAATCTCGACGGCTTGACCAACGAGGAAACCAAACGGTACATGCATCACTACAACTTCCCGCCGTATTCGACGGGCGAGGCGGGACGTATGCGTTCGCCTGGCCGCAGGGAGATCGGCCACGGCGCGCTGGCTGAACGCGCGCTGCAGCCCATGATCCCATCGGAAGACGTATTCCCGTACGCGATCCGGCTGGTCAGCGAGGTGCTCTCCTCTAACGGCTCCACGTCGCAGGCGAGCGTCTGCGCGTCCACGCTGTCGCTGATGGACGCGGGCGTGCCGATCAAGGCGCCGGTGGCGGGCGTTGCGATGGGTCTTATAAAGGACGCCGATTCAGATCAGGTGGCGGTGCTGACCGACATCCAAGGGCTGGAGGACTTCCTGGGCGATATGGATTTCAAGGTCGCGGGCACGATGAACGGCATAACCGCGATCCAAATGGATATAAAGATCAAGGGCATCGACGAGCCGATTCTCAAGCAAGCGCTGAAACAGGCGCTCGACGGGCGGCTGCATATCCTGGGCAAGATGCTGGAAACGCTGCCGGAACCGCGCGCTGGCCTGAGCAAGTACGCGCCAAAGATAACCTCGTTCATGATCAATCCGGACAAGATCCGCGAGGTCATAGGCAGCGGCGGCAAGGTGATCAACAAGATAATCGCCGACACGGGCGTCAAGATCGATATCGAGGACGACGGGCATGTGTTCATCGCCACATCCGACGAAGCGGCGGCGAACAAGGCGCGCAAGATCATTGAGGCCATCGCCAAGGACGTGCAGGTGGGCGACGTATTCATAGGCAAGGCGGTGCGTGTGATGCCCTTCGGCGCTTTCATCGAGTTCGCGCCTGGCAAAGACGGCATGATTCACATCTCCAAGTTGTCAAATGAGCGCGTCGAGAAGATAGAGGACGCGGTGAAGATCGGCGACGAACTGGAGGTTCGCGTATCCGAAGTGGATAGTCAGGGCAGGATAAACCTGGTGCGCAACGATCTGGTTTACGCGACTGGCGACATAGTGCGCCGTCCGCCGCCGCGCGGAGGCGACCGCGATCACCGGGGCGGGCCGCCGAGGGGGCCTCGCCGGCCGTGATTTGGACGGCTCAAACGAGATCCAAATGAAACAAAGGGATCGGTAAAATGTACGAAATAAACGAACTGTCGAACGGGCTGCGCGTCATTCGTGAGCGAATCCCGTTCGCGCGCTCTGTATCGGTGGGGTTGTGGATAGGGACAGGCTCGATGCACGAAATCCCCGAAGAGAACGGCCTGTCTCACTTCCTGGAACATATGCTGTTCAAAGGCACGCACAAGCGCAGCGCGCGCGATATCGCCGAGGCGATAGACGCGATCGGCGGACAGATAAACGCGTTTACTTCAAAGGAATGCACGTGTTACTACGCCAAGGTGATGGACGAGCACGTATCCACCGCGCTGGACGTGATCAGCGATATGGCGCTGAACGCCACGCTCAATGAGGTCGAGCTGAACAAGGAGCGAAGCGTAATACTGGAAGAGATCGCGATGGTAGAAGACTCTCCGGAGGATCTCGTTCACGACATGCTGACCGAGGCGCTGTTCAAGGGCAACCCGCTGGCGCAGTCGATACTGGGCACAACCGACAGGATTGAGCGCTACACCAGCGGCGATCTGGATAGATACCGCAAGACGCACTACCGCCCGAGGAACGCCGTGCTGGCCGTAGCCGGACATTATGACGAAGCGGCGCTGGAAAAACTGATAGATCAGTATTTCGGGGGCTGGCAGGGCGGCGAGCCGTTCGTCGCGCCCAAGTACGAACAGCGGTTCAACGCGGTCGCCGTGAAGCGTACGAAGGATATAGAGCAGGTGCATTTGTGCCTAGGGTTTCCCGGAGTTGCGCTGGGCAATCCGGACGTGTACGCGCTGAGCATAATGAACAATCTGTTCGGCGGCGGCATGTCCTCGCGGTTGTTCCAGCGAATCCGCGAGGAACTGGGGATGGCGTACGCGGTATACTCGTTCCCGACGGTGTTTCCAGGATGCGGTTTGTTCACGATGTATGCCGGAACCTCGCTGCAGCACGCGGAGGTTGTGCTAAGCCAGCTGCGCAAGGAGACGACGCGGCTGATGTCGGAGGGCGTGAGTGACGGCGAGTTCGCAATGGCGCGGGAGCAGCTCAAGGGGAGTTATATATTGAGCCTGGAGGGAACATCCAGCCGGATGTCGAACATCGGGCGGAATCTGCTTCTGCTGGGTCGGGTGCATAACGAAGAGGAAGTGCTGGAGCGTATCGCGGCGTGCACGATAGACGATGTGATGCGCGTCGCGGGCGACGTGCTGCTGAAGCCCCACGGCGCGGCGGCGGTAGGACGCGACGCGGATTCGCTGCCGACCGACTGGTTGATATCCTAAGCAGTATTAGGCGATGGAGCGTATCGGATGAACAGGATTTATGAAAAAGACCGGGCGGATATATTTGATAAGGTGATCGATCGGCGGGGCACCAACTCGCTCAAACATGATGGCATGGCGGAACGCGGTATGCCCGCTGACGTTTTGCCTTTTTGGGTCGCCGACATGGATTTTGAGGCTCCGCCGGAAGCCGTTCTCGCCGCCACGCGGGCTGCGGCGCATGGAGTATACGGATACAGCGTCGCTGGCAAGGGCTACTATGACGCCGCAATAAACTGGCAAAAGGTGCGTTTCGGTTGGGACGTCGACCGCGACTGGATCATCACAACGCCGGGCGTGGTGTTCATGGTAGCGTCGGCAGTACGCGCGTTGAGCGAGCCGGGCGATACCATCATGATTCAGAATCCCGTGTACGCTGTGTTCGCTCCCGTGCTGCGCGCGAACGACAGGAAGGTTGTGTCGAGCGACTTGAGGTTGGTCGGCGGTCGGTATGAGATAGACTTCGACGATTTCGAGAAGGTCATGGTTGAGTCGGGAGCGAAGATATTTCTGTTGTGCCATCCTCATAACCCGATCGGGCGCGTATGGACGCGCGAAGAGCTGAAGCGGATGGGCGAGATATGCGTCGAGCATGGCGTGATGGTTATATCGGATGAGATACACGAGGATTTCGTGTATGCAGGCAAGCAGCATATACCGTTTGCGGCGGTGGATCCGCTGTTTCCGCCGATAACGGTGACGTGCACCGCGCCGAGCAAGACGTTCAATCTGGCGGGGCTGCAGGCGTCAAACGCGTTTGTAGCGAATCCGGAGTTGCGCAGGAGGATCAACCGCGCGTTGGATGCGTGCGATATAGGGTTGAACCCGATCGCGATAGCGGCGGCGGAGGCGGCGTATCGTTATGGCGCGCCGTGGCTGGAGGCGTTGAAGGAATATTTGATGGGGAATTACGCGTTGCTGCGTGGTGCGTTAGAGAAGGGGTTGCCTGCCGTCAGACCGATGGAATTGGAGGCGACATACCTGGCATGGTTGGACTGTTCCTGCTTGGGGATGGCTCATATTGACATGGTTGGAGCGTTTGCGCACAAGGCGAAAGTGTGGCTGAACGACGGCGCGACGTTCGGCGCAAACGGAGTCGGGTTCATGCGGATGAACCTGGCCTGTCCGCGGTCGACGCTGAACGAAGGGATACAGCGGATCGTCGAAGCGTTCAGTTAAGGGAGTGAAGAACCCCCTCTGTCGTTGCGAAGACGCGGCGTATCCGCGTCTTCGGGGAGTTCACTGCGCTCAACTCACATCCCCGGGTAACCGATGCGTTCCGAAACAGACTCTCCAGGGACAACCGGCTAACCGAAGCCGGTAGAATGTGTATCACGATGGTCCAGGCGAAGCCTGGTCAGGATTCGAAAGGGCGGATAGCCCTTCGCAGGGTCTGGGACAGAGTCCCAGGCTCCCCGCAGGGACGTTCC
>JAITDK010000300.1 GCA_031282605.1 Oscillospiraceae bacterium | reverse complement strand
AGCAGCGTGTACAGGGAGTTGTTAAGCGTCTCCCGGGAATACAGCGCCATGAACAGCGCGAACAACAGCGTCGACACGCCCGCGAACAGCAACGCCGGAGCGCGCCGCCCGGCCAGTATCATAAACAGAGCGAGAGCCATCGCGGCGATCGATATAGGCAGCAGCAATACGCTGAAGCTAGACAGCGAAAAAAGCACCGCTCCCAAAGGCTGCGACAACTCTACGCTGGTTTCGGACACCGTCGTTGACGCCGTTATCCCCGACAGAAAGAATAATACCAGAAACGCCAAGCACGCCGGAGCCGCGCGCCTTGACGTGAGAAATCCCGCTTGAGGTTTTATCCCGGCGCTGGATTGCAGCATACAATCGCCTCCCGTTGCATGATACGAAATGAGGCGGGGAAGTATGACCCCGCCTCGCCGGAATCGTTACTGCGCCGCTATGGCGTCGATGATCTCCTGCTCGGCCTGAGCCAGCGCGTCCTCAATGGTCATCGTGCCGAAGATCGGCTCGAACCCATTGCGCGAGAACGCCGTGTCAAACAGACCCCAGTACTTGTAGTAGTAGATAGCCAGTTCGTCGCCGCGCTCGGGATCGGCGAGGAAGCTCTGCAGCAGGTCTTGGAACTCCGGCACGTCGTTGATCGAGATATGCGCCGGAACCTGGCCGCCGTCACGCGCCCATACCAAGGAGTTCTCGCCCATATAGTTGATAAACTTCGCAACCGCGATATCCTCTTCCTCGGTGCGGTTGTCGTCCGCGAACTGGACAAAGTTATGGGAAGACGTCCAGCTCTTGGTATTTTCGGGCGTGAAGGAGATAGAGGGGAGCATACCGAAGTCCAGACCCGCGTCTACCGCGCCGGCTTTCATCCATATGCCTTCCGGCCAAATCAGCAGGTTGCCGGCGTAGAACAGCTGCGTGCCGTCGTCGCCCTTAATCGTCGTGTATCCGCCGTCGTGAAGATCCTTCAGCGTCTGGTACACCTTCACCATTTCGGCATTGTTGAACGCCGGGGTTTCCCCGTCCAGCGTGAGATGGCCGTCGCCCAGCTGCGCGTAGTAAGACAGCATCTGCGCGCGGAACCAGCTCAGGCTCAGGATACGATCCTCGAATCCAGCGGCCTTCGCCTTGTCGCCGATTTCCTTGACTTCGTCGAAAGTGAGATAGCCGTCTTCGACATAGCTGTTCAAATCATACTTATCAAACAGTGTCTTATTGTAATACGTTACATAGGAATGAACGTCCAGCGGCACGCCGTAGTGTTCGCCGTCGATATCCGTGCGATCCCACGCGCTGGGAATGTAGTTTTCCTTGACAATGCCGTTCTCCAGCAGCGTGTCGATCGGCCAGATCAGATCCTGCGCCACGAAGTTCGGGATGCGCTCGATATGTACGATCGTCACATCGGGAATGCCTGAACCGGACTGCACTGCCAGAGGAATCTTCTGGTACAGGTCGTCCGCGGTCATGGGGGTGTGATTAACCTTGACTTCGCTCTGCGAGGCATTGAACGCGTCGACCATGCCCTGCATTGTCGCGCCATCCGCGCCGGTGAATACCGACCAGTAATCGATCTCAATGGGTGCGGCCTGAGCCGCTGGAATCAGCGCCAGCAGCATAATCGCGCACAAAATGGTCGCCAGGGTTTTCCTCATAATGGGAAGCCTCCTTCTATTCTCCTTGATATATCTCTCCGCAGACCCTGCGGTTAGACCAGTGTTCATCCAGCCTGTTCTATCCCTTCGCCTCTGTTCAGTTTGGCAAACCTCTCCGGGTCTACCTTCGGCTCGCGCTGCGGAGAGAGCAGGCCGTTGATCTCCTGCATGACGTCCGTCAATTGGGTATAGCACGCGCCTTTGCAGAACGGCGTCGCGTACACGGAACGCTGGATCTTCGCGAACCGCGCGAGGAACGCTTCCTCGCCGGATATCTTTGTGCCATAACCCCACGTGGCCATGCCGCCCATCTCGCCTTGCGCGCCCTTGTTGTCGAACGCCGTTCCGCCGTACTCGGTCAGCAGGAACGGTATGTCGTCGTCCGGGATCGCCCCGTCCGCCCATGCCGCCTTGCCGCACATGCCGACGCGGTTTATCGTCTCCCTATCCGCCATATGTTCGCGGAGCTCGCCGCCGTCCTGCGCGTAGTCATGCAGCGCGAAGACGTCCGTTAGCACCTGCTCCCAACCGTCGTTCCCGGATACGAGACGCGTACCATCCAGCGATTGACACAGCTCGTACATCTGGCGCGCGAACGCCTGCTGCCTCGAGTCGGTCAGTATCTGCGGCACGCCCCAGCTTTCATTAAGCGGCGTCCATGTGATAACGCATGGATGGTTATAGTCGCGGTCTATGAATTCTTCCATTGTACGCATAAGCGCGCGCGTCGAGCTGGGTGTGAAGACGTATGCGCTGGGCAGTTCGCCCCAAACCAGCAGACCCAGTTTATCCGCCCAATAATACCAGCGCGGCGATTCAATCTTCTGGTGTTTGCGCGCGCCGTTGAAGCCGAACCTCAGCGTCCATTCGATATCCGATTTCAGCGCGTCGTCGCTGGGCGCGGTGAGATTGGATTTGGGCCAATACCCTTGATCCAACACCAACCGCTGGCGCAGCGGCGTGTTGTTGAGGAACGTTTCGCTGTCCCGCGCTTCGATCTTGCGCATACCGAAATATGTATGAACCCGATCGCCGCCGATCTCGACCGTCAATCCGTACAGATCCGGATGCTCCGGCGACCAGAAGCGCACGCCTGCGAATGGATCGTCGTGCGCGGCGCCACGCATATCCGCCGTGAACGACGCCTCCCGCTCTTTCATGCTTGCCGTAAACAGCGTCGGGCGATTAGGTGTCATGCCGTCCTCGACGGTCATATCCAGGCCGAACGTAATGGAAAGCGGCTCCGCGGGCGCACGATCCAGCGAAACGGCGATGGTCGCCGTGCCCTTATCTACGTCGGGCGTTACATGCACCCTGGTGATCATGGGGGAATCGACCGGGACGCTTTCAAGATAGACTGATTGCCAGATACCGCTGACAGGCGTGTACCAGCAGCCGGTCAACCCACGCCGCCAGTACTGTTTACCGCGCGGCTGCGCCATGTCGGGCATATCAACCACGCG
>JAITDK010000225.1 GCA_031282605.1 Oscillospiraceae bacterium | reverse complement strand
ATCGCTTGGAGTACCAGTTGATGTATGTGCGCGCCGTTTCATAACTATCTACATTGAGGTTGCTGATCAACTGCCAGGAAATCGCTTCTATACCTTCCGGCGCGTCGATCTCGACCGCGCTGATCAGCTGGAGTTGGAGAGCGTCCGCAATGTCCTTCGCCGCGTTCTGCGGACGCGGGATGAGAACGGTTCCATACTTGACTTCCAGCTTGGCCTCACGCGCTTCGCGTCCTGTATGGGAATCCCTGGGAATTTTGAGCGAATGGCCGCAGTCAGCGCGAAGCGGGACTGTATCGGCAGAATCCCGAAGGGATTCTTTCCTGTATAGTCCTGCAGGATCTATTCCACCCAGAAACGTTTTGATGTTCTCCGTATCTTTGAGCTTCCGGTTATGGATTCTACGCGCAATAAACCGTCGATCGTTTCGGACGGCCTTCTCGAAGTACTCGTAAAGGTCGCTCTCGCGATCGCCCAAGAACACGGGCGTCGCGTCGCCGAACTCCCCGGCGCTTGCGTTTTCCATCGTTTCTAGACATCTTGCAGTCGGCTCGTTGGCAAGCAGGTTCATGGTCTTCATGAACCGTTTGTCGATCGCTTTATGCCCTGTCTTGATCCGCGAGAACTCTTCGAAGTTATCCATGCGAACTCCTCATGTATCCTCTAATATGTAGATGCTTCTTATATTCGCCATTCTCGCCGGATTCCTCCTAGTATTTTCCTCAACTGGAATGTTTTGGGGTAAGGGGAGTGCATAGGGTGGGGGCTGCTTTTTCCTAGTATTGCTATCTGTTATACGCATGCGACAACCACTAGTTGGTATCGTGTATTTCTGACATCGAACGAAGTTTGAGGGCATAGCCTACATCACGTTTCGCGAGGATGGCTGAAGATTCAGCTGTCCTCCTTCACCCCGGCTCAATGTGATCGAGCATCACTCCGTGAAATACCGGCGCATCGGCTCAAAAGTACACAGCTAGGGACAAAAGGTACGCAATATAATAGTTATACACCCTTGGAAATGCGCCGTTATTCGGGGTGAATAAGGGCAATTGCAGTAAAACGCGCTATCTGCGCAAAGCAAAGCCTGAAAAAGCGAGTAATTTCAACGCTTTTTCAGGCTCATATTCTGCGGAGAGGGCGGGATTCGAACCCGCGCGAGTGTTACCTCAAACGGTTTTCAAGACCGCCGCGTTATGACCGCTTCGCTACCTCTCCAATGTTGCCGCTTGGACGCGGCGCTGTGGTTATGGTTTCTCCAGGTAGAGTACCCCGATCGTGTTCGGACCGCAATGGCTTGTGATAACACACCCCGCCATGGTTTCGAGAATCTCGCCGAAGTAGTTAACGTTCTCAACCTCCTCGCGAACGGCGTCAATCGCAGCCTGGTCAGTATCGACTGTGTACGTGATGAACACGCGTTTGGGGTCGATGCGTCTCAGTACGTCCGGTTTACCCGCGCCGAGAACGGCCTGAGCGTATTGCCTTGCGACGCTTGAAAACGCACCGCGATATCTCTCGGTCGGGGTCATCGCGCCGTTTACTACCTGTATGCGCGGCTTGATCTTCAGCAGCATCGCGCCGATATTTTGCACGGCCGAGCAGCGTCCTCCGTGGTACAGATACGTCAGAGTATCCAACACGAAGCTGGCGCGGACACGCGGTACGCTGGCGACCAAGGTTTGCTCAATCTGATCCGCAGCCACGCCCTGTTCCGCCAATTCGCACGCCGTCAGCACAGTTATGCCAACGCCGGTGGAAAGACTTTGACTGTTGACGCAACGTATCGTTGCGCCGGGAAACTCGGCGGCGGCGGCGCGCGCGTTGTTGACAGTAGCGGACATCAGCTCCGATATGCCGATGAACACGATCTCCTGCCCTGCCTTGACATACGGTTCAAAAAAGGCGGCGAAGTCTCCGATCGTCGGTGTGGACGTCTTGGGCGTGTTCTTCGTGTGGTCGAAGTACGCGTACAGATCGTGCGGAGTCACCTGCACGCCGTCCTGCAGACTGTCCTTGTCCAGCGTCACATATAGCGGGATGATGCCGATATTATACCTCTTAACCAGGTCGGGTGTCAAATCGCATGTGGAGTCGGCCAGTATCTTGACGTTTGGCATTATCGCTCCTTAAACGGGGTATTTGGCAGTGTAGCGCTGACCCACCAGTTTGGGCAAGCCATTCTGCCAGACAACGGTCGAGACGATGTACCCCAGCGGCTGAGCCTGCACATTGACTGTTATGGCCTGCCACAGTTCTAGAGCGGGACGGCCGGAATAGGCGGCAAACGTGCAGTCCATGAACGCGGCGACCGTTGCGACCAATGTGCCGGGCGCGGTGCCGTCCTCACGATATACGGCGAGTGTTTCCTCGGACTCGACCGGAACGCTCTGGATGAATGTATATGCCTGGTTGGTTATCTCCAACACATGTCCGCGCGCGAACTGAGCCTTGAATTTGTAGGAATCCTCGTTGGGGTCTGGCACGGAGGGCAGCGTCAATTCGCCGACGGGGTTCTCAATGATGGTGATGGTGTATGTGTCGCGCAACGGATCGCGGGTGAACGCGATCAATTCGCTCAAACCGTCGCCGGTCAGGTCGGCGGAATACAGCCGGATCATCGCGATAGACTCTCCCTTACCCACAGGCACGCTGATCACCCGGCTGTCGCCGAACGTGATCTTAAGGTACGTACTGCCCTTGTCGGCCGCGACCTCGACGCGTTCGGGGGTTGAGTCGCCGTCCAGGTATGCAGCGGCATAGAGGTTGCCCGTAATCTCCCACGGCGCGAACGCGGCTGTAGGCGTTGTGGCCATGGAGATGGAGTGGAACGGGAGAATGAGTCCGAGGCACATGATCAAACCGATGATTGCGATCCGTCTATTCATAATAATCATCCGCTTTCAGGCTTTGCGCGCCGCTTCATATGAACTATCCCGCTCAGCAGAGTCAGCGCGCCGACGATCAGCATCAGGTAGTACGTGAAGAACCGCCAGACCAGCATCGCGGGGAACACGCTGGATTCGAGGAAGACCTTGCCCAGGAACACGTAAAACGAACCTTCCTGCGCGCCCGTCGCGCCCGGAGTAGGCACCATGGACGCCACCAGGTACAGCAGCATCTGTATATCAACGATTACGCCGTAAGGCATACCGATCCAACCGAAACCCCGATAGATAAAGTAGACCATGCTCATATAAGCTATCACCTGCGCCGCGGACAGGGTGGCGCAAGAGAGTATCAGCGCCGGACGCTTGAACAGGTCGGTCGAGATCGATTCATACTCCGCGACATACTTTCGCAGCCCCGCAACCTTGCCGTCCGGATTACGCAACAGATGCGCGCGACCCAGCATCCGCAGCATCCATTCTATAGGTCTGGCCACCAGCGCGCCCTTGGCCAGCACCAGCCCCAAGAACACCGTCCACACTAGGTTCATCGCGAATCCGCCGATCAGCACCCACTTCGCCACGGAGACCGTCTCACTGATCGTGCGCCTGTTCCATACCCACAGGATAGTGGCCAGCGCCACCAACAGGAACTGGAACCCGGCGGTCTCAAACGCAACCGCTGAAGTGCCGATGCTGGCGTGCACGCCACGTTTATTCAGCTCATACACCTGCATCGGCTGGCCGCCAGTAGCGGCGGGGGTGATCCCGGAGTAAAACAACCCGATGAACGTCACGTACAGCGCGCCGCCCAATCCCAGTCCGCAGCCTTGGAACTTGCAAAACACGGCTAGCCCCAGCGCCCTGAAGCCGACATAAGCGCACCAGCATCCAACCGTAGCCATTAGAAATCCATGCTCGACGTGCAACAACGCGTTCCACGCGAGGTGGACGTCCGAGGCGGTGAATCCCAACACGAGCAACAGCGCCAGCGACGCTACTGGGAATAGGATACTGCCGATCCACTTAGCCCATGAGGCTTTCATCAACGTAATAATAACCCGTCCTTTGCCAGCAGTCGCCGGGATCGGTAAATGTATCCTGCCGTGAACAGTATAGCACGTTAAGCGCCGATCTACAAGTAGTGCCGCAGGGGGATCCACGGTCGTTTCACAGGATGTGTTACTATTCACCCCGCCCCCGTAGATAAAAAGCAGGTTTGAATAGCGTGGAGGGGATTTTCGTGGCGCTTATGAGCGGTATCGGTCAGGGAACGAATTTTGCAGTAGTCGAGCTGCC
>JAITDK010000167.1 GCA_031282605.1 Oscillospiraceae bacterium | reverse complement strand
GTCCCAGACCCTGCGAAGGGCTATCCGCCCTTTCGAAACCTGACCAGGCTTCGCCTGGACCATCGTGATACACATTCTACCGGCTTCGGATCGCCGGTTGTACCTGGAGAGTCTACCTCGTAACGCAACCCGTTCCCCCGTTCCCTCGTTCCCTCGTTCCAAGCCCCGGGGGAGGTCGGGAGGGGGTCGTAAGCGAGGTTCCCCGTTCCAAGCCCCGAGGGAGGTCGGGAGGGGGTACGCGAGCGAGGTCACCCCCCTCTGCCGCCGCAGCGGCAGAGGGGGTTCTGTCCCTATCTCCCCAGAATCTCAGCCGCGTCCTGCGGCCCGTACTTGATCATGTGCGTCGCTACCTCTTCCAACAGTTCCTGATTGGTTATGTTGCCCGAGTGCCCGGTGCGCGGGAACGTCTTGCTATATCCGCCGTAATACGGATCGGTCGTCGTCTCCAGCCAGTCGCCCAACGCGTACTGCGCTATGTTCAGGTAGTAGTTATCCATGTCGCCGCCGCGCAGATGCAGCTTGCCTTCCAGCTTCGGACCCAGCTCATCCCAATTATCCTGCAGTATGCGCGTCAGGTCGTAATGCTCCGACCAGTATGCCACAACCTCGTCGTCAATCTCGCCCGTGATCGGATCCCATACATGCTCCGGATAACCATCCTCGCGCAGCGGTGAGTATACCGCCTCCCATATGGCCCACTGACCCAGGCTGGTATCGGTGTCGCCGCCTATCGCGCGCTCATAGTTGTTCTCCTGCTTGATCGTCCAGCGAATATTGCCCAGAAGATCCCGCGCGGACGGACGCTCAGTCTGAACCCAGCCGTTGTCCAGATAATACGCGTTGTCGTCTTCGTACAGGTTCACTATCTGATAGCCGTGGAAATCCACGCCGTCGGGGCACAGCGGCCACGTCCCGCCGAACATGTCCGGATAGAATACCTGCATCGCCAGCGCTTCCCATCCGCCTGTCGATCCGCCTGACAGCGCGCGCGCCCACGGCTCCGCGATGCCGCCGAACGTCTTTTCTATATAAGGAATCAGTTCCGTCGTTATGGCCTCGCCATACGGCCCCATGCTGGCCGTGTCCACCGAGTACGACGTGTCGTAGAACGGCGTCGCGTCGCGGAACGTCACGACGATCATCTCCGGCGCATCGTCGTCCCAGTACGCGTTGAACTCCTCGTAGGACTCGCGACCCGTCCTGCCATAGCTCAGCGGAGCGCTCCCGCCCGGGAAGTGCCCCTGATAATACAGCACCGGGTATTTCTTCGCCGGATCATAATTCTTGGGCAGCAGCACGTTCGCGCCCAGATACATGTCCGTTCCCCAGAAATCAGTGAGCAGCCCGCTCTTTATCTTGATAAACTTCACCAGATCGGTGTCCTCATAATTCCCCTGCTGATCCACCTGCCCCTGCGCCAGTTCGTAACCCAGCGGGGTTTCATATGTCAGCTCGAGCGACACGGCGTCGGCGCCGATGCTCACCTGCGCGACGTCGCTGTATAGATTGTATGGGTTTCTCGTGAAGCTTCCGCCGCCGCCATGCTCGGCCATCGCCCATATCGGCGGCAGGTTCTTCCTGTCAAACCGCGTGTATCGGATGAAGAACGCCTGCGCAGCATACTCGCCCGCCGGGACTTCACTTAGCTGCATCGGATAACCGTACACGTCCGGATCGTCGGCGGACAGCGTGATCACGTCGCCGGCCTTCAACCCGAATACCGTCTTGCCAAATACAGGTATGCCTGTCACATCCAGGTAATCGAACAGCTGCTCGTCCTCACCTGGCGCTTCATAGTCCAGCATGAACAGAACCCTGCCGTTCAACTCCCCCTCGAAGGTATCGGGAACGGCGATCGTGATCGTTAGCGGTGCTTCCTCCGCTATCGCCGCGGGCATGATCAGTATCAGCATGATCAGCGTCATCACGGCGGCGGCCATACGGCTTGTCTTAGTCGTCATATCCAGCATCTTCCTCCCCAACCATTTATTGTTAACCTACCTGTATAATACGACACAGCGGCGCCGATCCCTGCGTTCCGCCGTACTTTTCACCGTATTTTCATCGTACTCTCACCGTACTTTTCACCGTAAAAATAACCGCGCATACACTATTGCTAGAGGGGAGGCGAGCGTATGCGATGGCTGGTTGTAGGCGGTGATCTGCGCTCCCAGGCGTTGGCGAGAATCGCCGCGGATTACGGGGATAATGTGGATACTATAGGGCTGCCGGGATCGGTCGCTGACCGTGCTGGCGATAAACAGTATGACGCCGTGCTGCTGCCGCTGCCCATCGCCGAGCGCGGCGGTCGCATACCCACCCCAATGCTGAACGGCGATCCAGGCGTCGCGCTGGATGATATCGCGCAGGCCCTGTCCGGCACGGTCTGGGGCGGCACGCCAGGCACGGTTCTCACGAGCGCGGTCGCCCTGCGCGGCGGCAGGCTGATCAACCCCAGCAACCTGGAGTCATACGCCATCGCAAACGCGCGGCTGACCGCCGAGGGCGCGATAGTGTCCGCACTGGCTCGATATTCCGGCTCGATTCAAGGCGCAAATGTGCTGATAGTCGGCTATGGCCGCATAGCCAGATGCCTGGCGAGGATGCTCACGGCGTGGAACGCGTCGGTGACGGTGTGCGCGAGGCATCCTGACGCGCGGGCTTGGGCTGAGGCGGAGGGATGCCGCACCGCGACCATAGGCGCGCTGGCTCATGAAGCTGAACGCTGCGCCATACTGTTCCAAACCGCGCCCGTTATGCTGGTGGACTCGTATGTCGTCGCGGGCATGAGGCCGGGCGCGCTGGTGTCCGACCTGACCCGCGAAGGCGTGGATTTCACGGCGGCGGATGAGCGCGGCTTGATCGCGTGGCGTGACAGCGGCGTGCCGGGGCGCTATGCCCCCGCCGCCGCAGGACGTATATTGTTCGATATTATCCATGATGAAACCGAAAGATTACTGAATTGAAAGGGATTTAGGTGATACGACATGCCTGACATGCAAAAGATCTCCAACGAGATTACTGATATAGCTGATAAGACGGCTGGCTTGTCGGAATTGAAAACAGAGCTGAAGGCGGAACTGAAAACAGAACTGAAAGCGGAACTGAAAGGGAAACGGATCGGCTTCGCCTTGACTGGTTCGTTTTGCACGTTCGCTCGGGTGCTGAAGGTAATCCAAACGCTGGCTGGCGCGGGCGCTATGGTGCAGCCCATACTTTCCTACGCGTCTTCACAGTCGGATACGCGTTTCATGAAAGCGCGCGATCTGGCTGACCAACTGGAGTCTATCACGGGTCATGCGCCCTGGACGACGCTTCAGCAGGTGGAACCTATCGGACCGCAGCGCAAGGTTGACATTCTGGTAGTTGCGCCCGCCACGGGCAACTCGATGGCGAAACTGGCGCACGGCGTCGCGGATACTCCGGCGCTGCTGGCCGTCAAATCCACGCTGCGCAACGGCTCTCCGGTCGTTATA
>JAITDK010000301.1 GCA_031282605.1 Oscillospiraceae bacterium | reverse complement strand
TGCTCCGTAACCTGCCGGAACAGGCCGCTTCCTTCTTTTACCATCGCCTCCTATTATATCACATGTGTCAATCCCCTCCCTGCTGAGCTGTAACACGCTGATGCCCCAATCGGACAAATATGCGGCCTGTCGATTGACAAGCCGCTCTTATTGGTGTAGAATGCCCTGGGTTAGTTTGAGCTAATCTATTACGTTTGTAAGTGGATGGTGGGCATGATGCCGTTGACGCTTGCTAAGACAGGCGAGGAGAATTCCATCAAGAAGGTCGGCGGAAGGGCTGAAACACGGCAGTTCCTGGAGAATCTAGGATTTGTGCCGGGGACGCGCGTCCGCGTTATCGCCGAGATAAGCGGAAACGTTATCGTAAGCGTAAAGGAATCTCGGATCGCCATCAGTCGGGAAATGGCTTTGAAGATAATTGTATAATAATACCGCAGCACTGCGCGAGGGGGAGACTCATGCCGACGTTGAGGGAAATCAAGCCGGGCGGCTCTGTTACCGTTACGAAGATCAACGGCGCGGGTCCGGTGAAGCGCCGCATTATGGAGATGGGCGTCACAAATGGCGTGGATATACACGTCCGCAAGGTCGCGCCGCTGGGCGATCCCGTAGAGATTACCGTACGCGGGTATGAGCTATCATTGCGCAAGAGCGACGCGGAACTGATAGAGGTACGACTCGCCTGACGAACGCCTGACATTAATAGGGGGGGAATCTCCATGCCGATCACGATCGCGCTGGCCGGTAACCCGAACAGCGGCAAGACGACGCTCTTCAACGCGCTGACAGGATCGAATCAATTCGTCGGGAACTGGCCCGGCGTAACGGTCGAGAAGAAGGAGGGCAAGCTCCGCGGTCATAAGGACGTAACCGTCACCGATCTGCCGGGCATTTACTCGCTGTCGCCGTACACCTTGGAAGAGGTAGTCGCGCGCAACTATCTAATCGACGAGCGCCCCAACGCCATTCTCAATATCGTGGACGGCACCAACCTGGAGCGCAACCTGTTCCTGACAACTCAACTGACGGAGATGGGCATACCGGTCGTGGTCGCCATAAACATGATGGACGTGGTGACGAAATCCGGCGACCAGATCAATACGCAGCAGTTGTCTAAGGAACTGGGCTGCAAGGTCGTTGAGATATCCGCGCTAAAGGGCGCGGGCGTCAGCGAGGCCGCGGCCGCGGCTGTTCAGGCGGCTTCCGGACCGAAGAACGTACCGATGCATAAGTTCTCCGGCGGCGTTGAGCATACCCTGGCGCACATCGAGGAAGCCGTGCTGCACCACCTGCCGCAGGAACAGCAGCGCTTCTTCGCTATCAAACTGTTCGAACGCGACGGAAAAATCGCCGAGAAACTGGAGTTAACACCCGAACAAAGTGCGCATATCGACGAGGACATCAAACGCCGGGAGCAGGAACTGGACGACGACGCGGAGAGCATCATAACCGCCGAGCGCTATTCCTACATCGATTCGATCATTAAGGGTTGCCTAAAGGTAAAGAACAAGGGCGCGCTCAGCACATCCGACAAGATAGACAGGGTGGTAACTAACCGTTGGGCCGCTCTGCCCATATTCGCGCTTGTGATGTTCATCGTCTATTACGTGTCCGTGACGAGCGTCGGCGCACTGGTGACCGACTGGACGAACGACGGTCTGTTCGGCGAGGGATTCCATATCACCGGCGCGGCAGAGTATGCGGAAGCCGTCGAAGCGTATGACGCCGAACAAGCGAAAATCGAGGCGTCCCCTACGGAAAACGAGGAGATCGTCCTGGATATCGCCGAGCCTGATCCCTCCGACTACGGCGTGTGGATACCAGGCGTACCCGTGCTGATCGGTCGGTTCCTCAATGAGGTCAACTGCGCGGATTGGCTGCAGGGGTTGATACTGGACGGTATCGTCGCGGGCGTCGGAGCGGTGCTCGGGTTCGTTCCTCAGATGCTTATCCTATTCATATTCCTCGCGTTCCTGGAGGCGTGCGGGTATATGGCGCGCATCGCGTTCATCATGGACCGCATATTCAGGCGATTTGGATTGTCTGGCAAGTCGTTCATACCTATCCTTATCGGAACCGGATGCGGCGTGCCGGGGATCATGGCCTCGCGCACGATTGAATCCGACCGCGATCGCAAGATTACTATCATGACCACTACGTTCATCCCGTGCGGCGCGAAGCTGCCCATAATCGCTCTGATCGCGGGCGCGGTGTTCGGCGGGGCGGCATGGGTCTCGCCCAGCGCGTACTTCATCGGCATGGCTGCGATCATCTGCTCCGGCATAATCCTGAAAAAGACGAAACTGTTCGTCGGAGACGTCTCTCCGTTCGTGATGGAACTGCCCGCATACCACATGCCTACTGTGAGTAACTTACTGCGCAGCATGTGGGAGCGCGGCTGGTCGTTCATTAAAAAAGCCGGTACGATCATACTGCTGGCGACTATATTTGTCTGGTTCGCGTCCTCGTTCGGCTGGGAGGATGGCGGCTTTGGCATGGTTGATATGTCTGACAGCATGTTGGCAAGGATGGGAGGGTTCATCGCGCCCATATTCGCGCCGCTGGGATGGGGCGATTGGAAGGCTGCCGTCGCGGCCATAACCGGGCTGATCGCTAAGGAGAATGTGGTCGGCACGTTCGGCATCCTATATAACTTCGCGGAGGTCGCGGAAGACGGCGCCGAGATCTGGAGCCGACTCGCGGCGAATTTCACCGCGCTGGCTGCGTACTCGTTCCTGGTGTTCAACCTGTTGTGCGCGCCGTGCTTCGCCGCTATGGG
>JAITDK010000187.1 GCA_031282605.1 Oscillospiraceae bacterium | reverse complement strand
TGCGGGGAGCCTGGGACTCTGTCCCAGACCCTGCGAAGGGCTATCCGCCCTTTCGAAACCTGACCAGGCTTCGCCTGGACCATCGTGATACACATTCTACCGGCTTCGGATCGCCGGTTTTACCTGGAGAGTCTGTTCCGTAGCGTAACACGTTCCCCCGTTCTTTCGTTCTAAGCCCCGGGGAGGTCGGGAGGGGGTCGTGAGACCCCTTCCCGAAGGGCTATCCGCCCTTTCGAATCCTGACCAGGCTTCGCCTGGACCATCGTGATACACATTCTACCGGCTTCGGATCACCGGTTGTACCTGGAGAGTCTGTTCCGTGGCGCAATAGGTTCCTCCAGCCCTCATCCCCCCCTCAGGGTGCGATGTCGCCGCAGTGACAGAGGGGATGGGTTACTCCTCCGCCTCCTCGCGCCGCTTCGGCGCGGGCGCGCAGATCACTATCACCACTATGTTCACTATCGCCACAATCAACGCGGTTTCCACCGCCGTCTTGCGCAGATCGCTGTACGCGCTGTTCTGAACCGCCTGGTCGGTCAATCCCACCACCAGCAGATATCTGTCCGCCGGACCGTTGCTCTTTGGCGCCCAACGGTAGTAAATATAAAAATGATGAGCCGCCTTATCCGGAGTCGTGTGGGTCAGCATCATCGAACCCGTTTCATTCTCCCGCACCGCACTCACAAACTCAGGGTATTCCAGCAGCATTATCGGATACTCGCCCAACTGCGGCGCTTCGTCAGGACTGTAGTGCGGCTCCGTCAGTAGCATCAAATCCGCGTCATACACCACCGCCTTCGT
This sequence comes from Oscillospiraceae bacterium, assembly GCA_031282605.1. Lineage (GTDB taxonomy): Bacteria > Bacillota > Clostridia > Christensenellales > Aristaeellaceae > BNUH01. The sequence continues at coordinate 3,351 of JAITDK010000187.1, read as the reverse complement.
ATACGGTTTTTCATCCAGTATCTCCATGCTGGCTCTGAACAACTTGTCATAACCGAAATCCTCCGGCGAAAGACCCTCCAGTTCCACCATGTGCTGCTCTACAAAGTCGCACACCCAGTCAATGCTGTTCTTTGCGTCCAGCTGCTTCTCCTTAACCACCGCGTTGTCGCCCCTCACCACTACCAGTAGCGTCATCACGCTAAACCCCACCGTTATTATTATGGCCATCAGCAGCGCGTTCCTGAACGCGATTCCCTTCCTCATTCCAGCCTCCTTTCTTAATCACCCGCGCTTAATCACCCGCACTTAATCGACCGCGCTCAGCTGAGCCAATTTTGTATCGCGCTCCAACACAGGCCGTTCCGGCATACGTAAAGGCGGGTTTGCGTGCACTATCACATGCTCTAGTGCCAGGATATACCGCTCGATACTGCGGAAGTCGCGCTCGTATATCTCCACCTTCTGCTCCAGCATGGTCAAGCGAACCTCGTACTTTTCGCAAACCTTCTGCCACGTAGCAATCCTGTCGTCCACCTCGCGCAGCCGCTCCTCACGCTTGCTCTTTGAGTTCTCGATCACCACCTTGATCACCGCGGTCAAACCGCCGCCCGATACCATCGCGATTATCGCCAGAATTACTTCTTGACTCATAACTTCACATCCCCGCCATCCATGCAGCCCTGTTTCACGCTGATATCATCCATGACAACCCTCTCATACTGACACAGCGTGAAATAGCGTCTCAAATACACCGCCATTAACAGCAACTCCCAGGCAAAGAAGAAATACCCATCCTCCCATAACCCTCCATACATTATCACGTACACAACGTCGGCCGCGAAGCTCATCCCCTGCACCGCCGCCGCTATCACCAGCAGATGCCGCGTGCGCATCGTGCTGCGCTGCGCCAGCGCGTGGCTTGATAACGCGAAACACAGCATCACCGCGCCGCCGTTCGTAAACGAGCTGTACAGGTAGAAGGCCTGCCCCTCTCCCAGATAATAATTGTCCTGCCACATCACATAGGTGTACGCCACCAACAGTAGCGCGTGTATCACGTATACGCACAGCATCCATATCGAGTCAATCTGGTTCAGCTTGACTATATTCTTAATCGACTTTCCTTGCATTAACCAATTCCTTTCGTTTTACCGACCCGCCGCCGCGCGGTGAATCAGCACGTTGTTTAGCGCGGATGAACGACCGGCACAGGATAACCACAACCTGTGCATGTTACTATTCTACCATGACAACTTTGGGTTGTCAATACCCTCGCATAATTATTTTCGTTAACACAACCGCCGCACAGCGTTGAATTATTTAACCTGAACTTAACACGAGCATGGTAACTCGCTTAACAAGCGTGCGGCACAATAGTCCTCGTAAGGAATAAAGAAACAAAGAACGTGTGGAGGCAGATTATGAAGTATTTCGTGAATCATCGCTCAAACCGCCGCGTCGCCGCATCCATCGCCCTCGCGCTGACACTGATTCTGTGTGCCGCCTGCGCCTCAGGATCCGTCGCGCCCGCCAATAGCAACCCCATCCATGTCATCTCCCGCGAGGAAGGCTCCGGCACGCGCAGCGCGTTCATCGAACTGTTCGGCGTCGAGGAGAAGGACGCGGACGGCAACAAGATCGATAACACGATCGATCAGGCGGAGGTAACAAACAACACCGCCGTTATGATGACGTCCGTATCCGGCGATCCTGACGCGATCGGCTACATCTCGCTCGGCTCGCTGAACGACACCGTCAAGGCGGTCAAGATCAACGGCGTCGCGCCGTCGGTCGAAACGGTCAAGGATGGCTCTTATACCATCTCCCGCCCATTCAATATCGCGACTAAGGACGATATCTCACCCGCCGCGTCGGAGTTCATCGCCTACATCTTAAGCGCCGAGGGTCAGACGGTGGTCGAAAACAGCGGCTATATCAAGCTGGACGACGCGCCCGCCTTTACAGATAGCAAGGCCGAGGGTAAAATAGTCGTAGCGGGTTCATCCTCAGTAACGCCGCTAATGGAGAAACTGTCGGAGGCGTTCGCCCTCGTCAACCCCTCCATCGAGATTGAGATTCAACAGAGCGACTCTACGACCGGCGTCAACTCCGCTCTTGAAGGCGTCTGTGACATAGGCATGGTATCCCGCGTGCTGAAGGACAGCGAGATCGAGAAAGGCCTGACCGAAACGAATATCGCGCTGGACGGCATCGCCGTGATAATCAACAAGGATAACGCGCTGGATACCCTCACCACCGATCAAGTGAAGGGCGTCTATACCGGAACCCTGCAGAAATGGTCGGATATACAGTGAACCGCCGTCGGCACGGCCAACCGCTATAGGATAAGGAAGCTTGATGAACACAATCAAGATAAACCGGACGCGCAGTTTGCGCGCCCGGTCTATGGCTGAAGGGGCGATGAGGATCGTATTCATCGCCGCCGCGTGTGCGTGCATACTGTGCGTCGCGCTTATTTGCGCTTTTCTGCTGGCCAATGGCGTGCCCGCGATCGCTAAGATCGGCCCGCTGCGCTTTCTTACGGGCACGCGCTGGAAACCTGGACAGAACATATACGGCGCCGCGCCGATGATAATAGGCAGCCTGTATGTCACCGCCGGGGCGGTGGCCGTCGGCATGCCCATCGGCGTGCTGACCGCCATGTACCTGGCGCGGTTCGCGGGTCGCCGATCCTACCGCGTTATCAGCCCTATCGTATCGCTGATGGCCGGGATACCCTCCGTCGTATATGGTTTCTTTGGGATGGTCGCGCTGGTGCCGATCGTCAGGGCCTGGTTCGGCGGCGGCAAGAGCGTGTTGACCGCCGCACTGCTGCTGGGCGTGATGATACTGCCCACCGTTATACGCGTGTCGGAGGCCGCCATACGCGCCGTGCCCGAGCATTATTATGAGGGCGCGCTGGCGTTGGGCGCGTCGCATGAACGCGGCGTGTTCTTTGTCGTTCTTCCAGCAGCGAGATCGGGGGTCATGGCCGCCGTGGTGCTGGGCATAGGACGCGCGATCGGCGAGACGATGGCGATCATTATGGTCGCAGGGAATCAAGCCCTGATACCGCACAGCATACTGGACGGCGTGCGCACGCTGACCGCCAACATAGCGCTTGAGATGGGCTATGCCGCCGACCTGCATCGAGAGGCGCTGATCGGCTGCGCGGTGGTGCTGTTCGTATTCATAATGCTGATCAACCTGCTGCTGTCGGCGGTGCAAAGGAGGCGCGCATGAGAGCCATGAACGCTTCTGCAAAACCTAAACGCCGCGTCGATTGGGTATCGCCGCTGCTGCGCGCGCTGGTATACGCGGCGGCGGCGGCGACGACGCTGTCCGCGCTGG
>JAITDK010000185.1 GCA_031282605.1 Oscillospiraceae bacterium | reverse complement strand
ATCCGCTCCGCATCCATTGCGCGTAGGGCAAGGCGGAGGCGTTCGAGCGTCTGTTCGGCGGACTCACGTTGAACTGAGCCGCTATTCATCTGCGCGTCGAAGCGGAGCACGTGCCCGTTACCACGGACGAACCGCGTCTCGAATGCGTGTTCAGCTTCAAGGTACGCCCTTGAACCTTCACGGTAATCCGAATGCGCCGCGCTCGCCGCCATCGTCGCACCGACGCAACACACCCGAATCCCGGCGAATTTAGCTTCGAACCATTCGAATATAGCGACCTCGTCGTTGGCGAACGCCAGCAACGCTTGTTTCTCGTTTCTGCCGAACAGCGGGAGGGATACGCCGCTGACTGTTTCGTCGAATAGTTGGTTTAGTTTGTCTGCCGTCGCCTCGTAATCCGAACCCGCAGGCTTGGCAAATATCGCGACCGCATAGAACCGCGTGTCCACATTTACCTTGATGGACTCGGCCGCCGCCAGAAACACGTCCGCGTCCTCGAACGCGCTCTGGAGAAATCGCCGCGCGAAGTCGGCCTTGTGCAGTGATTCCGCGCTCTCCATCCGTTTGGTCAGCGCCGCGTTGTCGTCGAGCAACCGCTGCACGCCGTCACGGATCTCGATCAGCTCGCTCCCGCCAGGCGGCCTGTCGGAGAGCATGTTGTACAGCAAGCGGATCGGCTTTATCCTAGACTGCACGAAGCGTGTGATGAGCAGTATGCCCAGCGCCGCAGCGGCGGCGGCCAACAATGTCAGCGCCTTCATGGAATCCGCCATGGCTAGGGTTAGCTCATCGTTCGGAACGAGCAGCACGTAGCGGAATTGCAGGGATTGTCCTAGTAAGGTTATCACTTTATAGCCTTCGACAGAACCTGATAAGACGCTGTCCAGCGGTATGTCATTCGGCGAGGATGAGATGATGGGGGTTTCGCCGGAGAAGATGTAGACGTTCTTACCGTGCAGAGACATTCGTTCGAACATATCCGTATATGTTTGCTTATCAATTAGGAACAATACCGTCCCGCAGCGCGCGCCGCTCGAATATACGACCGGAACCAATGCGGGGATTACACGCTTGCTGCCCGGCGTAGCCATCAGCACATAGCCGTTTACATCCTGTTCAGGTAAAACGGTGAGGCGTTTGGTATTTTCCAGCATATCAAGCAGTGCATTTGCGTCTAAATCGTCGAAGACGGCAGCTTTGTTCACGAAATTATTCACTAAATATGAACTACTCGCTGAAAAAATATATTCATCGTTTATGAACATAAGATACATGCCGCGAATGAAGTTATTTGACGCCTGGTATACCGATAACTGGCTAATCAATCGCACGGCCTTTTCCGGCTCTTCGCTGAATATGAATGGCGAGACATTGGGAGACGAGGTGAATTGCCCTGCCATTGTTACCAGGCGGGACAGCTCGGTTTCATTCGTTTCGCATATAAGCGATAGCGCGTTGGTATAGTTATCTAGCAATATCCGTTCATGCAGACTACGAAACGACCGGTAAGCGAAGACGAGGAGGAGCGCCATCACGACAATCATCACGGCAAGGTATGACAGGAAATACTGCCAAAGCAGCCTCCGTGAACCGAACCCGCCCGATGATATAAGCCGCATTGCGCTCCTCCGCAGGGTTTTATTGATTCGCCGCCAGGTACCTGTCGTACGCTTGCTGGTACATGGAGATATATTCGTCTATGCGCAGACTGCCTAGCGTCTTTGTATAAGTTTCCCAAGTCGCATCGGTCACGCCCTTGACGATGAAGCCTGTGATTGCCTCGTCCGCATACTTCTGGATTTCCGCGTAAAGCAGCTCAATGGTCTCACTTTCCTCAACGTTCGGCGTGATGAGCTTGGTCAGCGTATGCCAGCTGTTCTTCTCGACGGCACCGATGGCCTCGTAGGCCTCGCAGTACGTGGTCTTCTCGATGCGGTGGGAGGGCATGTTCACTCGAGCGAAGTAGCTGGCGCCGTCCATGTAGTACATGCTGCTCTGCCCGGGAACCGTGCGCGTGCCGTCCGACATAGGCAGTATCGTAACCTTGCCGTCTTCTTCGTACTTCCAGAATTCTTCGTACATGCCGTTGTAACCATTGATCATGTTGTCCCACTGAAGTTGCGCGTCCAGCCACTTACACGCCGCCTCTATGTCCTCGCATCCCGCCGTAATCGCCGCGCCGAACGAAGGAATCTCCAGATAGCGAGGCAGTTGCGGCGTAACGCCGTTTACAGAGAACGGATTGAGGCAGACGTATTTAGCCGAGATCTCCTCAGCCGTACCCATCGCGGTCATGCGCCAGCGCCAGAATGAGCCGTACTGCTCGGCGTTTATCTTCGCCTCGAACGCGTTCGTGTCCTGCGCCACGGCTTCGATATCGATGAGACCCTCACCATACCAGCGGCTTACCGTCTCAAGTGCAGCCCTGAGGTTTTCGTTTAGCAGGGGCGACGAAACCTTCATGTCGTCGTTTATATTAACATAACGTTCGTTAAACGGAACGCCCCAGAACGAGAACAGGTGAACGATGCCGTCTACCATCGACTTGTATGTGCCGCCCAGCGGAATTTCGTCGTTGGGGTCGCCGTTGCCGTTGGCATCCTGCTCCTTGAAGGCGCGGAGAGCCGCCTCGTATTCCTCAATGGTCGTCGGGACGGCGAGACCCAGGTTGTCCAGCCACGCCTTATTGATGAACAGGTGCGAGTCGGTGTTAATATTTTGTGGAATCAGCCATCCAATTTGATACATTTTACCGTCGGAAGAACGCAATGTCTGCGCTAAATCGGGATCGGCGTCAAGCAACGCCTGGTAGTTAGGCATATACTGCTTGATGTATTCGTCCAGCGGCAGGAGGATCCCCTGATCAACGCCGTACATCTCCAGGTTTATCCCGCCATGCATGATGACGTCCGGATACTCGCCGGAGGCAAGCATAAGGTTCGCCTTCGTCGTCCAATCCGCGCCTTTTACCTGGTTAAAGTCAGCGTGAACGCCGCTTTGGGCGGTTATGCCGAACTCTAGATCGTTATAGTAGGGCATTTCGTTGAAATACAGGTCGTCGATATCGCGGTACCAAACCATGACGTCGATTTCCTTAGTCGATTCCGCCATAACGAACGCGGCGGGCAGGAGTAGCGCCAGAGTTAGCAGGATTGCGAGGGTCTTCTTCATGGGTAAGCCTCCTCCACATAGATAAGATGATATTTCCATCGGGTTTCTTCCCGAATAGGAACAATAAACGTCAGCCTTTGACGGAACCCACCATTACGCCCTTTACGAAAAACTTCTGCATGCATAAGTATAAAACCACAGCGGGAACGGTCGATACCACTATCACGCAGTACTTGGCTATCTGTGCCCTTTGAAGCAATACCGCATCGCTCTCGGCATTGTCCCGCATACTCATGATTATTTCACGGCTCATCTCAAGCGAGGCGAGTATCTCCTTCAATATGGTCTGAAGCGGCAGCAATGCTCGGTCGTTGATGTAGATGAGTCCAGTCCAGTAATCATTCCACTTGTCAACGCCGTAGTACACGGACAGCACAGCGATGATGGTTCCGCACAGCGGGACGACTATGCGTAGAAAGTACTGTATCTGAGTCGCTCCGTCGAGCGTCGAGGCCTCGTACAACGCTTCCGGTATGGTTGAAGTTATGTATGTTCTGGCGAGCATTACGTTCCATACGGATACGCAGCCCATCAATATGCACACCCAAACGTTGTTATATAACCCCACATTGCGCATGGTAAGGAACGTCGGGATCAACCCGCCGCCGAAGAACATCGTGAATACGAAGAGCGTTGAGATCAGCCGCTTTCCTGGAAATTTTCGGGAAAGCGTGAACGCTGCGCCCATCGTGACTGCCAGGCTTATGATCGTCCCGGAAACGGTGTAGAGGACTGAGTTAACATACGAACGCCAAATCTCCTTGTTCTTTATAACAGCGTTGTATCCATCGAGCGTCAAGCCACGAGGATAGAGCGTAACCTGCCCGCGCGAGACGAGGTTCGCGTCAGATACGGAACAGATGACCACCAGATATAGCGGGTACAGCATTACAACCAACACTACGATGACCAACGCCAGGTTAACGGCGTGGAAAACTCGATCCTGCCATATCATCCGCTGCATATGCGGACGCGTACGAACCACTGAACCGCTTACCATATTATCGCCCCTTTTTGCGCAAATTGCCTAGAATAATGTCTCGCCCTTCATCTTGTTTGATATGGAGTTCGCCCCGACTATGAGCGCGAAGTTGATAACGTTTACGAATAGACCGATTGCGGAGGTATACGAGAATTGACCGTTGCCCAGACCCATAGTATATACATAGGTTCCAATGATGTCGCTGGTCGCCATGTTCCCACCCGTCTGGAAGAGCAAAGCCTTTTGGATCGCGCTGTTCATCAATCCGCCGCAGCTGAGTATTAGCATCATGGTCGCAGTAGGGATAATATGCGGGACATCGATGTGAAGCACACGCTGCCAGAGCGTCGCCCCGTCGATGGTAGCGGCCTCGTATAGCTCCGGATCCACTCCGGCCAAGGCGGCGATATACAGTATCGAACTCCATCCAGCGTTCTGCCAGACGCTGGATATGATGTAGACGGAGCGGAACCAGCGCGCCTCGTTCATGAAATATATAGGTTGTCCGCCCAGCGCGGATATCAGGTGGTTCACAATGCCGTTGCTTGGTGAGAGCAGGATATACAGCATGCCCGCCAGGACGACCGTCGAGACGAAGTGAGGGATGTACACCGCAGTCTGGGTCAGCTTCTTAAAGCTGCGGCTGCGAAGATTGTTCAACATTACGGCGAGGATAATCGGAATGGGGAACTGGAACAGCAAATTGTATACATTGAGCAGTAAAGTGTTGCCGATCAGCCGACCGAAATAATAGGCGCTAAAGAAGGTTCGGAAGTGCTTCAGTCCGACCCACGCGCTACCTTCAATGCCGCGAACAGCCTTATAATCTTTGAACGCTATCTGAATACCATACATGGGGAAATAGTTGAATACGATTAAATATATAACCGCTGGCGCGATCAAAACATACAACCATCGGTTCGCGACGACCTGCCGCCCGACCTTCGTCAACCTCGCCACGTAGCTCGTCCGTTTCCCAACCTTCAATCCCACGCTAACCATGACCGAGCCTCCCTTCAGTACGACCAATATACCACGGATGGGCGCTTAGCGTTAATAAGTCGAAATTACTGGCGTATTTTTTTGTACAAGAAACGTTGCGCTGAAATTTCGGCATATGCGGATATGGTATACAAAGAGCGGACGACCGCTATATGTAGTGCGCCTGCATCTATTGCATTAGGGGCCGGCTGCTTTATAGCCCGAACCTACTCTTCATATAAGATTCGATCACGTCCACAATCCTGCAAAACACGCAGCTTTCGCAGGGTTTTCGAAGGTTGCATCAACCACCGTTTCTCCTGCTGCATCTACGGTTTGTTCGAGCAGAAGCAATTCGTCCGCATCATCAATTGAGCGTAGCGAGGCCGCGCAGCGCACCTCCCGAAGGCGCCAGCGATCCCACATTTAGAATCGCTGTTTGACTGGGCGTTGAATTACATGCGAAGTAAAGTAAATCAAAACGAACTATTTGGCGGCGCCAGGAAATAACCCTGGCGCCGCCTATCCAAACACGGCGCTCGCCGCGCCATGGACGCCGTTACCACGCGGCCTTAGCAGCCTCGTTAACGCACGCCTGATGCGCCGAATCCACCTTGCCTGTCTCGTGTGTCTTGCTGTTCAGAAAATGAATGCAGAACTGCCCGTTGAATCCGTTGTTGTATATGCTCTCGTCGCCGTGCGGCATACCATTCATTGAC
>JAITDK010000154.1 GCA_031282605.1 Oscillospiraceae bacterium | reverse complement strand
CTTGAAAAGAATCAGCGCCGCAAGGCTGGGCAGGAGAAGCATGGTTAAATATCGGTACCGCCAGTACAGTCTCGCGGTATCCATGAAGGAACGAACGGAGCGCCTTTTACCCGCGGCATGACTAGAGGCCGTCGTCACGCTCACCCCTCCCTCGCCAGTTTTTCCAACGGCGGCAGCGTCGCCGCGCGAATTCTCAGCGTTTGATCCACCGGGGTCATCGCCGTAAGATACATGGTAAAGTGTTCGCCGCTTTGCTGGTACGCGCCGTCGCTGCGTCCGAGCAAGCCGTGCGATCCAAACAGCGGCCCAATGGTAATCGCTTCGCCGCCGGGACCCGTAACCTCCGCGTCACCGCGCAGCATGACGATGGACTCTCCCGCCTTGCCCTCCATCAGGAAGGAATCCGTGCGCAACCTGCATGGTGCGGCGAATCCGATTTCCACGCGCAGCGGCAGCCTGTCGATCCCCTCTGTATGTATACGAACGTCAATACCGTTTTCCTGCAACGTTACGGTGACGGACGTGTCCAGCGGCAGCCCCTGAATCTTGCGGCGGGCGCTCTTGTTATCCATCGCCCACCAGTCGGACGTATGCGGCTTGTTGGGATCGTCGGGATCCCACGGCAGATAATACCATCCTTCGGCGTGAGCCAGCAGGCGATATCCCCCGTCCACGCGTTCCATTTTCTCAGCCATGAAGTTGCGCCGGTCGCATATGTTGGAATAAATGACCATATACATCGGAAACGACCCATGCTGGAAATATAGGAAATTCGCCTTGCCTTCCATCAACGTATAGGAAAAATCCCCATCGCGCACACGCGCGATCTTCGAGTCCGGGAAAAAGCGGTCGTATTTCCGAAACGGCGGATCAAACGATTCAAGCAGCCCCTCCGATCCGTAACCGTCGGCTTCCGGATACAGCAGCAGCCACTCTACGCCGCTGGGTTTTCCGCCATGGCGCAGACTGGAATGATATATCCACTCGGCCATCGCGCCCAGCTTCCTATCCTTGAGCAGCCATCCGGCCATGAGGAACAATCCATAGTATGAATCGGTGTATACCTTGCGTCCATAATCCTGGCGCGTGGAGTTGTTCGTGAACACGGAGTCGTCGGGATCGATATACGTGTACATCATCTCAAGGTTCCGGCGTGCGGCGTCCAGGTACTGTACATCGCCGGAAGCCAGGTACAGGCGAATCATCTGGTCGTCATTGACCTGGTTATAATTGCCGGAGGAACGTTCGGCGAACTCGCCGTCTTCGTTGATGTCCAGCCCCTCCGATAGATACGCCTCAGCGCGCGCCTTTAACTCCTCGCGCCCGACAATCTTCCAGCAGTGCAACAGGCAGGACGCGATAGCCCAGCGGTGGTTCGGCGTGTGAAATCCGCCCGCCGCAATGCCCGACGCCGAGGAATCGATGAGGCGCAGCATGGGTTCGCGCAGCCAGCGCGCTTCCGGGACGCGGCGCTTCTCCAGGGTCCACCACGCGAACAGTACGGCGTTGATCATAAACGCCGTATCCGGCGGCGAGGCAAAGTTACAGCCCGACAAGTCGAAGCAGCCGTCCGGTCGTTGGAAGCGCTCCATATAAACGAGCGACGCCTCCAGCGCGGCGCGCATCTTCTCCGAGAGGAAATAGGCGCTCTCCTTGCACATGTAAGCGAGAGCCATGCGGCCGAATCCAAAGCCCGACATGCGCGGCTCCACATAGTGGCTGGGCAGGAGGAACCCGCCGTAGTTCACGCTATCCTCATCCATCACTTGACAGGCAACCAGGCGCGCCGCTTCTTCATCCAGCGCGCGAACCATATCTGTAATGTGCGCCACCAATATCGATCACCCCCGCGCGTTGATTAGGGAAGAGCCGCATTCCGCAGTAGGGTTGCTCCGCTCTCTCCCGGAACCATGCTTCCCCTCTTAAGGTATAAGGCCGCTCATTATCGTCTGTCTTCATTTCGGTCAGGCAGGTCGTCTCGGGCGTCGTCTCGCCAGGCAGTACCAACGGCAGCGCAAACCGCTTATTACTATGGCCTTTTCGGACGCGCGTCGTTGTCGAAACCGCCGTTCAATCAAAACCTTTCCACCATCTTATCATATAATCCGCCAGATTTCAATACGCAGTTTTGGAATGTTGCCGAATAATGATTGACGGTTGGCAATATCACGAGTATAATACGACCATGTCAACCGTTAAAACCTTGAAGAGCCGTATCAGGCCCTACACGGCGTTCCTGCTGTTCAACCTCGTCTTCTTCATGATGGATACGGCCGGCGGGTACTTTAACATGTACCTCGACGGCATCGGCATGAGCAAGACGAGCATCGGACTTGTCACGTCTATCAGCGCGCTCGTCGCGATGATGTTCCAGCCGGCGCTGGGCGGGTTCGCGGATCGCGCGAAAAGCAAGACGCGTACCCTTGCGGGCGCAATCCTTCTTACCGCCCTGCTCTATCCGATGCTGCTTATTTCAAAATCGATCTGGTGGCTGCTGCCCGCGTATACGATCTACTCCATCTTCCGCCGCTTCCAGCCCTCGCTCAACACCAGCATCTCATTGGAGTTCTCCGAAGTAACGGGCGGCAGATACGGGCCTATCCGCATGATGGGCGCGATCGGCTACGCAGGCACGATGGCGGTTATGGGCGGTATCGCGGATCTCGGCGTAAACTGGACGTTTTGGGCGTATACGGTCGTCTGCCTGATCAATGTCGGCGCGATAATGCTTTTGCCTGATATTGGCCTGAAGGAGTCCGCGACGGTACGCTCGCCCACGCTCGCGCTGCTTCGGCGGAAACCCGTGCTGAAACTTGTCGTCTACGCAATGCTCATGTCGCTGGCGCAAGGATTGTTCTTTTCCTATTTCTCAATCTACCTCACGCAGGATCTCGGCGGTTCGCCAGGGCTGTACGGCATGATCCTCTCCGCAGCCGCCGTCTGCGAGATTCCGTTCCTCTTTTTCGCAGATAGGATCCTAAGGAAACTTGGCGCGAAACGGATGCTCCTGCTCATCGGGCTTACGGGTTCCCTGCGATGGTTCTGCACCTATTGGGTGCAGGATCCCGTGATGCAGACGCCCGTGCAGTCGCTCAACTTCCTGAACATCTTAAGGCAGGTTACGGTGAGTCTGGTTTTATCGCGCATGGTGCCGCCCCAGTTCAAGACCACCGCACAAACGATCGTGAACATGGTGATGTCGATCGCGTCGCTGACCGTCTCATCCCTGCTCGGCGGCGTGCTCGCGGACGCGTTAGGCATACGCCCGCTGTTCCTGATCGCCGGCGTCTTGACATGCGTGACGGCGGTGGGATTCCATGTATTTGTGTTCGGAAATGATTTAACTGAAGACGTGGACTATTGTACCCCGTCCCGCTAAGAACTTCCCGTTTTCGCCCGCCTTTTCGCCGATTCTTGCGCTAGATCCGCATTCGTATCGGAAATCCGCGGTTCAGAAACCCCAACTTGAGATTCGCCGCCCATATCGCCGCGCAGTTCGAAAATCTATTAGCGCAGTTCGCCTGCGTTCGGCAATAAACGGTATCCCGCGTTCGTCATATAATTAACGAATTTGTAATGGAGGAACATTATGCGCAAAATACCCAAATACCGGCCGATCAAACAGCAGAAAACCCGCGTCGACCGGCGCGATATCGCGTTGGGATTCATGGCGGTCATACTGATATTATCATTAATGGCGGGCGGCGCGATCGCGCTGGTAATGACAGGGGTGTTCACGCCCGTCGTGCTCACCAACCCCCTCGTCGAGCAGCCGTCGGACGAGCTGAATATCCCGCCCCAGCCCACCATGAAGCCAGCCGCCGGCGCGGTATGGGTCGGCGGCGGGGTCTCCCTACAGGCTGTCGGCACGAGCGGCAAGAAGAGCGGCCTGTCAGACGAGCAGCGCAAGGAGCTGGAGCAGCAGAACGCCAATGAAAACTTCGACGCCTACGCGGCCATAGAGGATCCGTGGGACGTCGAGTCCGTGCTGAACGCCGTCATCGACCTGGAACTGCCTCCGATCCCGGATGACGCGCGAATCACCGTTCGCAAGGATGATCTAAACCCGAACAGCGCCCTGCCCGACGAATGGACAAACATCCTGCTGTTGGGCACGGACGACCGCGACGCGCAATCTAACACGGGTCGCACGGATACGATCATCATCGCGTCGATTAACCAGGCAACCGGGCAGATCAAGCTGACCAGCCTCGCGCGAGACATGTTTGTCGAAGTACCCAACCTGGCCGACAAGCAGCGTCTCAACGTCGCGCACGCGTACGGCGGGCCGAACCTGACGATGAAGGCTATCAACACGGTGTTCGACATGAACATAACCAAGTACGTGCGGGTAAACCTGCACGGACTGGTGGACATACTCAGCTTTTTCGGCGGAGCGTGGATAGAGCTGATCCCCGGCGAGGCCGAGCAGATCAACTACAACGTCGCGGTAGCCGAGGATTACGAGGGCTTCGAGAAGAATCCCGACCGCGCCCTGCTCAAGAAGGATCAAGTGGGGCTGACGAAGCTGGATCCACTGCAGGCGATGGGCTACGCGCGCATCCGGCACATCGACAGCGATCTCGCGCGTACAAACCGTCAGCGCGTCCTGCTCGAGAAGCTGATGGAGATGGCGATGGAAGACGCCGATCCGCAGCGGTTGTTTCTGCTGGCAAACGTGATAATGCCATACACAACCACCAACCTCCCCCTATCCGAGATCGTCAAGACAGCGGTAAACATGCTCGTCTCCGGACTCAAGCCGATGGAGTTTCTGTCGATACCGCTGGAAGGCAGCTATTCCTACGTCCACGCGGACGCGGGTGAAGCCGTGCTCGACGCGAATATCACGCTGAACAAGACCGCGCTGCACGAATTCATCTATGGACAGTACATCGCGCGGCCAACGAAGTAGCCTATATGCCGACAAAACAGTATGACCGGGACAACCCCGCGTCTTACGCCTTGGGCGTCTACCCGTCGCTGGCGCTGCTGGAGCTGAACCCCGGCTGCGCGCGTAAGCTGATGCTGGATGATCGCGGCATAGGCGGCGACGGTGTAGAGCGGCTTATGAGCAAATGCGCGCTGTTGAAGGTGGGCGTAGAAACCGCTCCGCGCGCGCTGAAACGCATATCGGGCAAGGACAACTGCTTCGCCGCGATCGAGTTTGACAAGGCGCGAGCGTGTAAATCCGTCGATCCGTCAAAGCCGCACGTTGTGCTCTACGAGCCGTCGGATCAAGGCAACGTCGGAACGATACTGCGCAGCATGGCCGGGTTCGGCCTGGGTGATCTGGTGCTGATAGGATCGGCGGCGGACGTTTTCGATCCGCATACCGTGCGCGCGTCTATGGGCGCGCTGTTCGCGTGCAGGGTGAGCGCGTTCGGCGGCGACGACGGGTTTGAACGGTACCGCGAGGCGTTCCCGTCGCACGCCGTTTACCCGTTCATGCTGGGCGCGGCGCTCACGCTGAATGAAGCGGCGGCGAGCCATGACCGCCTGTACGCGCTAGTGTTCGGCAACGAAGGCGCCGGTCTACCGGAGAGATTCTCCAGTATAGGCACGCCGGTGATGATCCCGCAACGCAGCACAGTCGATTCGCTGAACCTCGCCGTAGCGGCGTCGATAGCGATGTACACGTTTACAACAACAGACTAGGCCTGTTCGAAAAAGATGACCCAATCCGCATACGAGATTTTTCGAACAGGCTCTATATGCGAAAAGCCCCTAGCTTTAGCTATGGGAAGTAACGGAGTGATTCCATGTCGATACTGGGTCAACCCGCCGACCTCGCCGATTCGTTCGCCGCAGACTGCGCGGACGCGCTGCGCCGCGCCATCGCCGAGCTGATAACTCGCGCGCCATACGATCCCGTTCGACTGCTGGTCATAGGATGCTCTACCAGCGAGGCCGCCGGGAGCAATATCGGGAGCCGCGCGTATCCCACGCTGGGCGTCGCGCTGGCGGAGGCGGCGCTATCCGTATGCGGCGATAACGGCGTCGCGTTAGCCGCGCAATGCTGCGAGCACCTGAATCGCGCCTTGGTTGTAGAGCGGCGCACGCTGGACGCGCGTTGTCTGAACCGCGTGATAGCCGCGCCCACCCCGGAGGCGGGCGGTTCGTTCGCGTCGGCGGTGTATTCGCTCATGGCCGAGCCTGTGCTAACCGAAACCGTCGCGGCCGACGCGGGAATCGACGTGGGCGGCACGCTGATTGGAATGCATCTAAAGCGTGTCGCGGTGCCGGTTCGCTTGTCCGTCATAGCGATCGGCCACGCGCGTATCAACGCGGCGGTCACGCGTCCCCCCTACACAGGCGGGCCGCGAGCGTCTTATCCCACATAAGCCGCCAACGCGGCGACCGCTCCCCGTTTCCCTAAGGATTCACCACATTTTGCGGACTGCCCTTTATAAACCCCTTCAGATTATCAACCGCGATATCCATCAGCCGCTGTCGGCTCTCCTTGGGCGCCCACGCTATGTGGGGCGTGATAAGGCAATTGGGCAGACCGAGCAGTGGATTATCAGGCTCGATGGGTTCCTTGGAGACGACGTCCATCGCGGCGGCGTAGACCTTACCGCTGACAAGCGCAGCTCGCAGCGCGCGCTCGTCGATCAGCGGCCCTCGAGATGTGTTGATGATAATCACGCCGTCTTTCATTTTCGCGATGGAGTCGGCGTTGATTATGTCCTGCGTGTCGGGCAGCAGCGGGCAGTGCAGCGATATGACGTCGCTGCCGGACAGCAGCGCATCCAGCGCAACGGATTCAGGGGCGCTGACGTGAGCGTCGTACGCGACGACATTCATGCCGAACGCCTTCGCGATATTCCCGACCGCCTGACCTATCCGACCGAAACCGATGAGTCCCATCGTCTTGTCCTTCAGTTCAATAAGCGGGTAATCCCAGAAGCAGAAGTCGCCCCTCTCCCGCCACTGCCCGCGCTGAACCTCCTCCGCGTGATGGGCGGCATGGTGGCACAGTTCCAGCAGCAGCGCGAACGTGAACTGCGCCACGGCCGCCGTACCATATGCGGGGATATTGCACACCGGGATCCCTCGCTCCTTCGCGGCCGCTGTGTCGACGATGTTGTATCCGGTCGCCAGCACGCCGATGAAGCGCACGGTCGGCGCGGCGTCCATGTCGGCGGCGGTGATAGGCGTCTTGTTCGTGTAGACTGCGTCTGCGCCGGCCATGCGCGCGGCGATCTGGTCGGCTGGGGTGCGGTCATACACGGTCAGCTCGCCCAGCGCCTCAAGCGCGTCCCAGCTCAGGTCGCCGGGGTTTTCCGTGTAGCCGTCGAGGATTACGATTCTCATACATACCTCCATACTCGTTTCAACTCACACCCCGCTTACGCGGCGCGACCGTCCCAACTGTAATTATAACATGCCTCAATTGCAATTTCCATCCTGCT
>JAITDK010000108.1 GCA_031282605.1 Oscillospiraceae bacterium | reverse complement strand
TGCGGTCACTCCGTCCCCGCCGCCACGCTTTCTCATCGTCCGCGCTCCCTTCCGATCCTTCCGAATCCAGATCAATCGGTTTGGACAGTTTCCCAGGCTTGGTTTATTATTCTATTCCTTTGACGAGGCGTTCTCAATCCCCTAAGAGAACCATTCGCTTACATTCTGTGACATTACGCGGATCTTTGACACTAACAAGCGAGAGGAGAGGTAGAAAAGATAGACAGGACTTAAAGTTTGGTAGTGCCGATCGAATGGTAGTTTCTTCCTCCGTCAATTGATTCTGGCTTACTGGAGATTTTTCCCATTTACACGGTTTGGTATGCACTCTTCAGTAAACGTCATCATCTGCGTTGGGCAAAGCTTCGCTATCTACGGCCTATTAAAAATAATGCAATTGTCCGCCGTTTGACAACCCCATCCCCATCCGGTATAATCCGCCTCGGGATTACCAAACGCAGTCGCTGAACAGAGTCGCGGCATATTAACATTACTCACGGGCGCGACGGCGCGATCGATACGATCGCCGCGAATCACACATCGCGCGCCTTGTTACTCAAATCGGACGACGGCACGCAGTGACTGCGCGCCGGTTTTCCAACCGACATAGCGGCGCTGGATATATCAATGCCATATACGATCGATGCCGGAGAGTTCGCGTCGAAGGGACGGTGAACGCCGTTCGACGGGTGGAGGGTGCGGGGACGCGCCGTGCTGACGATGATCGGCGGACGTGTCGTATATGACGGGAGGGGCTGACCGTGCGTCAGGCATTATATGTAATCGGGAGTAACGAGCAGGTGGCGCGGGATGTGTTCCGCGTCAGGCTCAACGGCCCGACCGAAGCGATAACCCAAGCGGGACAGTTCGTCAACCTCAAACTGGACGGGCTATACCTGCGCAGGCCGTTCTCGATCGCGGATTGGGACGGCGAGGGTTTCGTTATACTATATAAGATTGTGGGCGAGGGTACTCGCGCGCTGGCAAGGTTCAGTGCGGGTTGGAGGCTGGACGCGCTTGTGGGTTTGGGCAACGGGTTTGAGGATGAGGGCTGCCGCGCGCCGCTGCTGATAGGCGGCGGGGTGGGTGTGCCGCCATTGTTCGCGTTGGCGAAACGGTTTGCCGAGATGGGTGTCAAGCCGACCGCGCTGCTGGGGTTCGCGGCGGCGGAGGATGTTATACTGGCCGACGAACTGCGCGGACTGGGCTGCGAGGTAATGGTGACATTGGAGGCCGAGGGGATGCGCGTGACGGGTCGGATGGAGGAAGCCTCCGACGGACGCGACCGCTTCTACGCGTGCGGCCCGGAGGGGATGCTGCGCGCCGTAAAGCGTCGCTGCGCCCTGCCGGGACAGCTGAGCCTGGAGACGCGCATGGCGTGCGGCGTGGGACTGTGCCGAGGATGCACCTGCCTGACGCTGACCGGCGGGAAGCGTATCTGCGTGGAAGGTCCGGTGTTTGACAAGGAGTCGCTGGCATGGTAAACATAGTTGATATATCGGCTCGCGTCGGTTCGGTTCGGCTGAAGAATCCGATTATGTCGGCAAGCGGAACGTTTGGGTTTGGTGTCGAGGCGGCGCGGCTGTACGACATAAATCGACTGGGCGGCGTGGTAATGAAGGGCGTCACGGTTCAGCCGAGGCGGGGTAATCCGCTGCCGCGCGTGACAGACTGCCCGTCCGGGATGCTCAACGCGGTGGGTTTGGAGAATCCCGGCGTCGACCGGGCGCTGAAGGATGAACTGCCCGCGCTGGCGGATATCTACGGCGGACCTATCATAGCGAACATATGCGGGTTCACGATAGACGAATACGCGGAGCTAGCCGCGCGATTCGACGGGTCTGACTTAATCTCCGCGCTGGAGGTCAACGTCAGCTGCCCGAATGTGAGTCACGGCGGCATGACGTTCGGCACTGATGCTAAGGCGGCAGGGGATGTGACCCGGGCGGTGAGACGCGCCGCGAAGAAACCCGTTTGGGTCAAGTTGAGTCCGAACGTTACGGACGTCGCAGAGATCGCGCGCGCGTGCGAGGCGGAGGGCGCGGACGCGCTGACGCTGATCAACACGCTGCTGGGTATGCGCATTGATTTGCGGTCGCGTAGACCCGTGCTGGGCAATACGTTGGGCGGGTTGTCGGGACCGTGCGTGCTGCCGGTCGCGTTGCGTATGGTGTGGCAGGCGTACGAGGCCGTCAAGATCCCTATTGTAGGCATGGGCGGTATTTCGTCGGCGCGGGATGTGGTTGAGATGACGCTGGCGGGAGCATCGGCCGTACAGGTAGGTACGGCGGGGTTGGTCGAGCCGTCGGCGCTAGTGGATATAGCGGATGCGCTGCCGGGCATAATAGCGGGGATGGGCTTAAACGGTTACGGCGCGCTGGTAGGCGCGGCTCACGGTTAACGGCGGCGCATCCGCGCGATCGGGAAGGGGTCTCCCGACCTCCCCCGGGGCTTGGAACGAAGGAACGGGGGAACGAGTTGCGTTCCGGAACAGACTATCCAGGTACAACCGGCAATCCGAAGCCGGTAGATTGTGTATCACGATGGTCCAGGCGAAGCCTGGTCAGGATTCGAAAGGGCGGATAGCCCTTCGCAG
>JAITDK010000143.1 GCA_031282605.1 Oscillospiraceae bacterium | reverse complement strand
TATTCCAGTTTCAGTCGATGTGGGGCAACACGGGATACCTGTTCCTGCGCGACGAGCAGCTCAAACCCCTCCAGTACGCCATGCAGCAGATCGCGGCGGGCGGAGCGCAGCGCGCCGGGGCGAGCGCGGCTGTCGCACTGATAATCGCCGCGATACCGATTACGTTCTTCTTGTTCGCGCAGTCGCGGATATTGGAGACCATGACCACGTCGGGGATGAAGGACTGACGAACCGAAGAATGGTTGAAGGAATAATCGATTAAAGGAGGGAGGCGCGGCATGTCGAACTCACGCCGGTTGGTTGCGATCATATCCGTTGTTGCCGTTATGTTGACACAGGTATCGGCGTTCGCCGACGCCTCGCCGTACCAGTCATACACCTACGACTATCGCCGGAACGTCGTGCTCACGCCCGCGCCGTACCTGCCGGGGACGATAGTCAACGGCGCGTCGCTGGGCATAGCGCCGCTCAGCCAGCCCAGGGATATAGCCGCGTCGGACGATGGGCGGCTGTTCATCGCGGACACGGGGAACAACCGTGTCGTCGTAACGAACGCCACCATGACGCGCGCCGAAACGATCATTACGGAGTTTGACAACAACGGCGTAACCGACCGGTTCTCCGCCCCGGCGGGACTCGCGCTGTCGGATAGCGGCGAGTTATACGTCGCGGATTCCAAGAACAGGCGGATAGTCGTGCTCGATCCGGATCTGCGCGGTGTGGTCAAGATATTCGAGAACCCGTCGCACGACGCGCTGCCCGACGACTTTGTGTTCACGCCTCTGCGGGTGGCGGTTGATTACGCCGATAGGGTGTACGTCGTAGCGCAGAATATGTTTCAGGGTATAATGGTGTTCGAGCCGGACGGCGCGTTCACCGGATTCTTTGGCACGATCAACGTGACGGTCTCGCTGTGGCAGAGATTCTGGCGCGCGATCGCCAGCAAGCAGGAGCGCGCCAATACACGGCTGTTCGTGCCGACGGAATTCACCGGGCTGGACGTCGATCCGTACGGTTTCGTATACGCGTCCAACATGGATCCGCTGGGCGTGAAGGCTGTGCGCCGCCTGAATCCGAAGGGCGAGGACGTCGCGATAGCGGGCGTATCCAACAACCTGGGCGGCGACATAGCGGGCGTCGAGTCGGGATCCTACTCCGGGGTTTCGCGCATAGTCGATGTCGCCTATCAAGGCCGCGGGATATACTCGCTGCTGGATTCACAGCGCGGGCGGATATTCACGTATGACCGCGAGGGCGACCTGCTGTACGTATTCGGCGGATTGGGCGGAGTGGCGGGAACGTTCCGCTCGCCAGCCGCGATAGAGTACGCGAAGGCCGCCGATGGTTCGCAGCGCCTGCTCGCGCTGGACTATGTGCGCGGAGACATAACGGTATTCGAACCGACGGCGTACGGCGCGCTGATCAACGAGGCGGTCGGGCTGCGCTTCGACGGCGACGAGACCCAGGCCGTTGACAAGTGGCGCGACGTGCTGCGCCTGAATGAGAACCTCGAGCTGGCCAACGTCGGTATTGGCAAGGCGTATCTGACGGCGGGCGACAACAAGACCGCAATGCGCTACCTCAAGCTGGGTATGAACCGGCAGTATTATTCGATAGCGTTCAAACGCTACCGCAACGAGATACTCAAGGACAACCTGGGCTGGATACTGACGGCGGCGGTATCGCTTGCGATGATAATCGCCGTTATACGCGCGATAAAACGCCGGAAGTCTGGCGGCGCGGACGAAACGGGGTTGATGAGCGATGCTTAACGCGGCGAAGCGCGGCGGGACTTTCCCTAAAGAAGGCGTTAAAAAAGGCGTTAAAAAAGGCGCGGCTTCCGTTGTGGGCGCCGTGCGCGAGCGGCTGTCGGCGTCGTTCGGCGCGGAAAAACTGCGCGCTATGCTGCGCGTAGCGTCGCATCCGATAGACGGATTCTACGAGATACGCTATCGCGGGAAGGGTTCCGTACCGCTGGCCGCGGTGATGGCGGCGTTGTTCTCGGCGTGCTACACGGGCAACAGGATATTCGCCAGCTTCGTGGTAAACGACGTGGATCCGCGCAGCATAGACGGATTGATGGAGATGTCGGCGATATTCGTATTGCTGGCGTTATTCGCGGCGGGCAATTGGTCTGTGACATGCCTGCTTGACGGCGAAGGCCGGTTCCGCGACATCGTGACGGCGACGGGATACGCGCTGCTGCCGATGATCGTAACGACCGTGCTGGCCGCGCTGGTCAGCCAGTTTATCGCCAGCGGCGAAGAGGTATTCTATACGCTGATTATCGCGCTCGGCGTGGCGTGGACGGCTATGCTCCTGCTGACCGGCGTGATGACCGTGCACAATTACACGCTGCTCAAGACCCTGGCGACGTTGATACTGACCGTGCTGGCCATGTTCGCCCTGGTATTCTTCGCGCTGCTGCTGGCGGATATGATACGCCAGGTGTATGTGTTCTTCTATAGCGTCTATGTCGAACTGGCGTTCAGGGCATAAGGGATGGCGGACGAAGGAGGCGGGGTTGTGGCGGCGGCTCAGGCGAGAAGGGATGCGCCCGGCAGGCTGCGGTTTATACCGCTGATCGCGATACTGGCGGTCGGGCTGGGGTTCGGCGCGTATCAGCTGCATATCACGCTGAGGTATAGGCTGTACGATGGTTACAAGGCCGCGATCGCGCCGCCGTCGGAGTACGTTGAGGCGGTTGAGTTCAGTCCGCTGGATAGCGCCTCGGGCGAGCTGCCCGGCTATGCGCTGGCGGCGGAGAATGAATGGTTGTCGCTGTATGTAAACGTGTCCGTCGGGAATATCGCCGTGCTCGACAAGCGCTCAAACCGCGTTACATACTCCAACCCGCCCGGCGCGGCGTCCGATCCTATCGCCAATCCCGCCAACAAAGAGGCGCTGCAATCCCAGCTGATCGTGACATACTTCGATTCAAACGGGCAGACCGCGGAGATCACGTCATATAAGATGGCGTCGGCGCTGGGTCAGGTTGAGGCCGGCTCGATCCCAGGCGGCATACGGGTGACGTATACGCTGGGCGACACAAAGCCCAAGGCGGGATTGCTGCCCATATACATCACGGAGGAACGGCTGAATGAGACGCTCGGCGCGATGGATGAACGCACCCAAAACCTGCTGATCCGCCGCTGGGAAACCGTCGACGGTCATCCGGGCACGCTCAAACTGATAACCTCGATCATCAACAACCCCAACCAGCAGCGGAGCATGATCACCCAGTTTGAGAAGATCGGCTACACCGACGAGGATAGACGCCGCGACGAGGCGGAGACGGGCATGGCGGACGAGAACGCCGGGTTTGTGATTCCGATCGAGTATCGGCTGGAGGGCGACAGCCTGCTGGTTTCGATCCCTTCAAGCCGCATTCAGGAGATGGGCGGCGCGAGCGTCGAGAGCGTGCGCGCGCTGCCGTTCATGGGCGCGGCCGGCACGGACGAGGAGGGCTACTTCGTCGTGCCAAACGGCTCCGGCTCGCTGATACGGTTCAATAACGGCAAGGTAACGGCGGAGGATTACCGGCAGTATGTATACGGGCTGGATCCGCTGCTGATAACGAACGCTATGCTGGATCAATCGGAACCAGCGCGGCTTGCGCTGTTCGGGATCCAGCGCGACGGCGGCGGCATACTCGTCCGCATCGAGAACGGTGCGCCGCTGGCGCAGATCGGCGCGTCCGTCGCGGGCAAGCTGAACAGCTACAACGCGATTAACGCCGTTTTCGCGCTGAGATCGGCGTCGATGGTGCGCATCAGCGGCGGCGCGGGCGAGACGCTGATACCAGTGGTTGAGAAGCGTAAGGCCGAGCCGGACATCTCTATCCGATACACGTTCCTGACTGACGAATATTACGGGTACAGCGGTATGGCGCGGTATGAGCGGGAACGAATGACCGCCGAGGGAAAGCTGAAACCGGCGACGGAACCGATTATCGCGGCGGGACAAACGGATATCCCCATGTTTGTGGATATAATCGGCAGCGTTATGGGACGGCGGTTCTTCCTGGATATAGCGTACGAAGGGCAAACGCCCATGACCACATACGACCAGGCGCGGACCATCGTTGAAACGCTGTCGGACGGCGGCGTTCAGCGGCTGTTCGTCAACTATCAGGGATGGTATAATCGCGGGTATTATCACGACGCGGCGAACCATATAACGCCGGTGAGTGAATTGGGCGACATAGGCGAGCTGCAATCGCTGGCGCTTGACGTTCAGTCGCGCGGCGGCATACTGTTCTCAGACACAGCGTTCCAGCGTGTGCCGTACTCGTCGCGGCATTATCAGTACACGGTCGAAAACTCGCGCTACTACGGCGAGGGTGGCGCGGCTGTGATAGGACAGTGGAATCCGTTGAGTTACAACACCGACTCCGCGCTGGGCGGCTATAGGGAGGTATTATCCAACCTGCTGTCACCAAAGTTTATAGGCCGCTACGCTGAACAGTTCCTGCGCGCGTTCGATCGATACGACCTGCCGGGGGTATCGCTGCGCGATCTGGGCAGCGCACTCGTCTCCGACCGCAAGCGTACCGAGATTATCACCCGTGACGAGGCGGAATCACTCGTCGCCGGCAGCCTTGGGACGCTGGCCGCCGAGTATCCGTTGATGATCAGCGCGGCGAACGCCTACGCTCTGCCGTACGCCGCCGCCGTATCCAATGCGCCGTTGTACCACAACGCGTTCCTGATCGTTGACGATGAGATTCCCTGGTATGGGATGATACTGAGCGGACGCGTGCCGTACGCGGGTTCCGCGCTGAACCTGAGCGGCGCTGACGGCGGTTATGATCTGCGCGAGGCGGCTTTGCGGATGATCGAATACGGCGCGTCGCCGCACTTCGCCTTTACTTACGCCCCGGCCAGCGACATGAAGTACACCGCGCTGAACCCGTATTACTCCGCCACGTTCGATAACTGGTCGGATTCGGCGGCGCAAGTGTACGCGACGGTCAACGGCGCGCTGTCGCGCGTCGCCGGGTTGAGCGTTGAGCTGCATGAGACGGTCTCGTCCGGCGTGAAGCGCGTGGTATACGAGGACGGCACGGAGTTCATAATCGACTATAACGATATGGATTACTCCATAAAGGAGGGTGCGCGATGACGGTCAGTACGGGTAAGGGCGCCGTCGGGCGCATACCGAATCGCAGACTGGTTAGGAAGCTACCCCTCTCCGCGCGCAGGGCATGGGTAGGGTTGGCGTTCGTGTCGCCGTTCATAGTGGGGTTCGTCGCGTTCTACGCGCGCGGCCTGCTGCTGACGCTGGAGTTCAGCCTGTCGGATCTGTCGCTGAAACCGGACGGCGGCTATACCCTCGCGTTCGCCGGATTGAAGCATTACATATACGCGTTCAGGGAACACGCAACGTTCAAGCAGACGCTTACCAGTTCGGTCGGGAACATGCTGCTGGACGTGCCGCTGATACTGTTCTTCAGCCTGTTCATGGCGATACTGCTGAACCAGCGTTTTAAGGGACGGACGGCCGCGAGGGCGATATTCTTCCTGCCCGTGCTGCTGAACGCCCCAGCCATATCGGACGCGCTGGATATGGCGCGCGCGCTGATGCTGGGCGGAACGTCGCCGGCGTCGGCGACTGTGGTGAATGCGGCGGGCGGCGGCGTCAATGTGTCGTACTACGTGGATATGCTGGGCAGCCTGGGTATGCCCCGCGCGGCGCTTGATTACATAGTAGGCGCGGTGTCGCGGATCAACTCGATCATCACGTCCAGCGGGGTTCAGATAGTGATATTCTTGGCCGCGCTGCAGTCGATCTCGCCCGCGTTGTATGAGGTGGCCAGGATTGAAGGCTCGACGGCGTACGAGGCGTTCTGGAAGATCACATTCCCGATGGTGTCGCCTTTGATTGTGACGAACATGGTGTATACGCTGGTGGATTCGTTTGTATCCAGCGATGTGATCAGCCTGTCGTACGACACGATATTCGGCGCGGCCAAGCAATACGGTTTGGGTTCTGCGTTCAGCCTGGTGAGCATGATCGCGCTGTGCGGGATATTGATGACCGCCAGCGGGATTGTATCGAAACACGCGTTTTACCAGAATTAGGCGGTGACGGTAATGCGGAGCGAAACGTCGCGCAATACTCGTGGGCGTATCATATCAGGGACAAAGTCATGGCTGCTGGCTCTGCTGAGATGGGGGTTGATCATCGGCGTGTCATACGTGATCGTCAGTCCTCTGCTCGGGGTCGCGGCGCGATCGTTTTTCTCTAACACGGATCAGTTCAACCCGATGGTCTACATGATCCCGCAGACCCCCACGCTGGAGCGGTATCAAGTGGCTCTAAGGGTAATGAGCTACGCCAGCGTACTGCCGCGCAACCTGCTGTTCGTGGGCGGATTGGCGGTTATACAGGCTATCGTGTGCTCGATGGTCGGGTATGGGTTCGCGCGGTTCAGATTTCCGCTGAAGGGGCTGCTGTTCGGGTGTCTGATCATTATGATCGTGATGCCGTCGCATGTGATCATGCTGCCGCTGTATATGCTGTTCCAGCGGTTCGATCCGTTAGGTATCGTCACTCGTCTGGGGCTGACGCCGCCGAACCTGCTCGCCTCGCCGTGGCCTATGTACATTATGACTGTGTTCGGCGCGGGGTTGAGGTCGGGACTGTACATCTACATATTCACCCAGTTCTTCAGGGGATTGCCCAAGGAGATAGAGGAAGCGGCGGAGATCGACGGCGCCGGCGCGTTCTATACCTACATGCGCGTTATGCTGCCCAACGCGGTCCCGTCGGCGTTAACCGTGCTGATATTCTCGGTGGTATGGCAGTTCAACGATAAGTTCTACGCGCAGCTGTTCTCGATCAGTCCTAGGATCGTGCTAAGCAAGCAGATCTCTGGGCTGCAGGCGAGCGTGTCTAACCTGTATCAGCTCCGCGACCCGTCGCTGACGACGCTGTACCTGTACGCGGGCGTCATGCTGGCGATTGTGCCGCTGCTGGTGTTGTATATCATATTGCAGCGGCGGTTTATAGAGGGGGTGGAGCGCAGCGGTATCGTTGGATGATAGGGGGTGTCGCAATACAGGACTGGGTTATAGTATCAGGCTATATGGAGACAAAACGAAGGAGGGCGTCATGTTTATGAGCAAGGGATTTGGACTAGCCTGCCTCGCGCTGGCGATGGCTATGGTGCTGGCGACGAGCGGTTTCGCGGTCGCCGATGGGGCGGGGCAGCCGGACGCGCCGATCAAAGCGGCCGTTACGGTCGTCGATTTTAGTAATGGGAACACGGGGTTCCTGCGTCTGGATCGAGCGCGCAGAGGAACGAGCGGGGATTTCTCGCTGGAACTGAGCGACTTCGATGGTCAGCCCGCGGTGAAGATAGCCGCGCAAGGCGCTAAGACGCCGTTCATCGGTATATCGGCGTCAAGCCTGCTATCGCCGGAGGATCTGCCCAACGTATCGACAGTCGTGATCAAGCTGGGACTGAAAAGCGCGGACGATAAGTTCTGGCCGATGACGGGCACGGTATACGCGTACATCGGAGAGGATCCGGCGGCACTGACGGAATCCACATCCAAGTTTGGCGTGCAGACGCCGGAGAGCAACCCAAAGGATATATACGTGAAGGTGGCAAGCCCGTTTGCCGCTGGCGCGAATAACTACCTAGTGATCCAACCCACCCAGGACGACGGCTCCGCGTATACGGGCAAGAACGATCTGTATATCCTGGGTCTGAAGTTCCTGGACGCTGACGGAAACACGCTGCCCGTAAATCCGGACGCGGGCGAGGATTTCCCGGAGGGTTACGACGCTCCCGCCGAGGATAACGCCCCCACCGAGGAGTATGCGCTGGGCGCCGCGCCGTTTGGGAGCGGATGGATCAATTACAACTCAACCGATATCCCGCTGGACGTGTGGAATCGTGCGGTCGCGCTGGTAGTGGAGTACGCGCAGAACGAGGACGGATCCAGCCCGATCGACACCAATGTAGACGCCGGCAAGTTCGTCGTGCAGGTGCTTGGCGGTCCGGCCGAGCAGGGTTGGCGCGAGATACTCAACAACGATCCGCTGGTCGAGCGCGTCGAGGGTCAGTCGCTCACGCTGACGCTGGACGATATGGATCAGGTCTCCGAGGT
>JAITDK010000082.1 GCA_031282605.1 Oscillospiraceae bacterium | reverse complement strand
ATCGACCTCGGGCCCGCGCTAACCGGGGGTATGACCACCAGCGCGCGGCTTAAGGCCTCCGCCAGCGTTGAGGATCCCGCGTTACTCGCGCTGATCATCCAGTACTGCCGATACCTGCTGCTGGCTTTCTCGCGTCCCGGCACTCAGGCGGGTAACCTGCAGGGGATATGGAACCCGCTGGTATATCCGTCGTGGGCGTGCAACTATACGACCAACATAAACGTCCAAATGAATTATTGGTGCGCGGAACCGCTTGCGCTGCCGGAGTGTCACATGCCCATGATCGATCTCGTGCGCGAGTGCGCCGTCAACGGCAGGGACGCCGCTCGGGAACTATACGGCGCGGACGGCTGGGTAACGCATCACAACACAGACCTGTGGCGATTCGCCGCGTTGGCGGGCGAGGACGCGTCGTGGGCATGGTGGCCGTTCGGAGGGTTCTGGATGGCGCAGCATCTGTGGACGCATTATGAGTTTACGCGGGACGAAGGGTTTCTGCGGGAAACGGTGTATCCGATACTGAAGGAAGCCGCGAGGTTCCTGTGCGGTTTCGTTATAATGGATAAGGATGGTCATTGCGTGACCGCGCCCTCCACGTCGCCGGAGAATAAGTTTTTCGTGCCAGGACGCTCGTTTGCCGATTGTCCGGATCAGGTGCGCGCGGGCAACCGTATGTCGCCCAACCGCGAGGACACGGCGGAGGTATCCAAATCCTCCACGATGGACATCGCGATTACACGGGAGATATTCCGCAACTACATGGCGGCGTCCGCGCTGCTGGGCGAAGACGATCCGCTGCTCGAACGCTGTGCCGAGGTAATGAAGCGCCTTTACCCATACCAGATAGGCAAGCATGGCCAGCTGCAGGAGTGGGAGGAGGACTTCGACGAGTGCACGCCAGGCATGTCGCATTTGTCGCATATGTATCCCGTTTATCCCGGCTGCGAGATCGATCCGGGGTCGTCGGGCGGATTGAGCGACGCGGCGCGCGTTTCGCTGGAGCGGCGCGAACGTCATGGAGCGAGCGGGAACGGCTGGCCCGGTGCGTGGAGGATCGCGCTGTGGGCGCGGCTTCGTCAGGCGAATAAAGCTAATCGCTTGAACGGCACGATGGGGGCGCGGCTCGGCGCGAGCCTGCTTCTGGAAAAGCATCTGCAGATCGACGCGATAATGGGTTGGGGCGCGGGTTTGGCCGAGATGCTGATCCAGAGCCGGATAGGCTCGGGAAACGCACTGAATCATGCGGAATGTACGGATAACGCGCCGGATCGAATCGACCTGATGCCAGCCGTACCGGATTCATGGCGGCAAGGCGGCGTGTCGGGACTGCGCGCGCGCGGCGGCTACACGGTGTCGTATTCATGGAAGGACGGACGGCTGGAAGGCGCGGAGATTACGGCGGATAAGGATGGTGATGTGGCCGTGACCGCTCCGGAAACCAGCACGCGGTTCAAGATAACAGCGGGACAGACCATCCGCCTGGACAAAGAGCTGCGCCTCCGTCCATAATAGGCGTAAGACCTGGCGCAGAAACTATTTGCGGCGCGGAGGAATGGTTCCGCCGTATAATTCGTTTGATTTCTGATAGCGCGGACGGATGTCGAAGCGCCGCCGGGAGGGATCGCTATATCCCTGCGGCGCAAAGATTCCCGGCTGTTCGACGTTGATTCTGTTTATAGAGGGGTTGTGGATCGCGGTGTTGAATCGTAATTACAAAGCGCGAACCAGTATTCTTTCATTTTCATTATTGCTGCTGGTCTTTATAGCGGCTGGCGCGGTTCTCGCGCAGGAGGCGGCGCCTGAATCGGCTCCGTTGCCGGATAAGATACAGCTGCGGTTTTTCCACGATACCGCGTGCGGCAGCTGCGACGGCACGGAGGAATTCCTGGAGATACTGGGCGAGGCGCTGGACGGCGTGCGCGACATATATCCGTATACGTTATACATGGCCAACGTGTTCCAATCAACGGGGCGCGAAGAGTTCGTCAGGGTGACGGATGAGATAGGGCTGTCGCGCGAGAATCTCGAGTTTCCGCTGATGATCGTAAACAGCAAGGTATATCAAGGCTTGGAGAGCATTCGCAATAACGCGCGCGAGGCGTATTTGACCGCGGGCGAGGATATCTTCGTCAACCAGTATGTGTATTGGCCGTCTCGCGACAAGGATAAGCCGCTGTTCGAGCGTTACTCCGTCAGCGCGGATCACGCCGCCGCCGTGTACTTCTACCGCACTACATGCGAAGAATGCAACTCTATCAAGCCGTTCATGGACGCCCTTCCGCAGACCGTTATGATTGACGGACAGCCCGTACCGCTGGACTTGGTGCGTATCAACACGCGATCCGGCAATAACGGCGAGCGGATATACGCGTTCTTCGACGCATACCAGGTACCTCCCGAGCATCAAACAGTGCCGATCATCTTCCTGTCGAACGGGTATATATCGGGTGCGGAGGCGATAGAAGAAACGCTGATCAATCGGCTGGAAGCGGGCGAAGGGCTGGGGTTCGCATTCCCATGATTACCCGTTGACGAATCGGGATTCCGCTGACGGAAATCCGACTCGAGCGGCGAAAAGACGCTCGAAGATGGGAAGCCCCCTCTGCCGCCGCGGTGGCAGAGGGGGCTTCGGCGCTCACTCCCCGACCGTTATTGCCGCCACTGGATTGTTCCCCGCCACTAAGTCAATCACGTACGGCTTATCCGCGCGTCCGGCCAAACGGAAAGCCTCGCTGCTGAAACGGCGCACCGAACCGTCCTTGTATATGAAGCACACGTCGTACGGCGTCGTCACGTGCAGCGCGCCCGCCAGCCGCGTACCGGACGCGCCGTTCTTCGCCCACGTGACGCATCGCACGCCCTTGCCGCCCCGGTTCTGCGGATCGAAATCCGCCATAAGCATGCGCTTCCCGCAGCCCGTGTCCGTCGCGATTATCAGTTCGCCCTCGTCCGGGGTCAGCGTCATCGCCGCCAGCACGCGATCGCTCACATCCAACCGCATACCTTTCACCCCTCCTGAGACTCGCGTCGTGGGTTCAATCGTCGCCGGATCGATCACTACAGCCATACCCTGTTCCGTTACGGTCATCAGGCGCTGCCCCTCAACAAACGTCAGCACGTCAATTACACTATCGCCGTCACGTAGTTTCATCGCGGCAAAGCGCTGCCTATTCACGTCGAACTCGTTCGCCGCGCATCTGCGCGCCAACCCGTCCCGCGTGACGAATACCAGTTCCGGCGACTTATTCCATTCGCCTGGCCGCACCGCCAACGCGCGGATTACTCTCTCTTGATCGCCAAAACCCGCTAGTAACGCGGGCAGAGCGCCTCCTTTATCCCTCGCCGTACGCACTTCGGGCACTGACGCCGACGGCAATCGATACGCGTTCCCCTGATCGGTAAACAGCAGCAATACGGCGTCGTCCATCGTATCCAACCTTGCGCAGGGCAGTTCAGCCGCCTTGTCGATCGGCTTATCCTGCTTCTTGTCGGCGTGGCCGAACTGCTTGCGCAGCAGTCCTCCGCGCGTCAACGTAACTCGGATCGGCTCCGGCGCGGTTTGTTCAGCCAACTCGATGACGGTGGATTCGTCCGGCGGCGCGATTATCTCTGTGCGGCGCGGACTGTCGAAACGCTTAGCTATTTCCTGCAGTTCATCCTTGATAACGCGCAGCAGCAGCCGCTCGTCAGCCAGTATTCGCTCGAACCTCCCGATTTGCTTAAGTAGCGCGTCACGCTCGTTCTTCAGCGCGAGTATTTCAAGCCCTGTCAGCCGCTGCAGCCGCAAATCCAATATCGCTTGCGCCTGAACGTCGGTGAATTGGAAGCGCTCGATCAGCCTGGCCTTGGCCTCCCGGGCGTCCTTGGATCTGCGGATCAGCGCGATGATCTCGTCCAGCGCGTCCACCGCGCGTATCAAGCCTTCGAGGATGTGGGCGCGAGCCTGCGCTTTCTCCAGATCGTGGCGCGTGCGGCGCGTGACGACGCGCTTTTGATGATTGACGTACTCGTCGATGATGGATAGCAAACCCATCTGACGCGGTTTACCGTCCGCGATCACGAATATGTTCACGCCGAACGTGATCTGCATATCCGTGTACTTATACAGCAGCGCCAGCATCCGGTTCGGATCGACCTCGCGCTTCAGTTCGATTACGGCGCGCAGGCCGTCGCGGTCGGACTCGTCGCGGATATCGTGGATGCCGGCGAAGAGGGCGCGCTTTTCCTCGCTCGTCTTGAGTATGCGTTCCAGCAATCCCGCCTTCGCGATCTGATACGGCATCTCGGTGACGACGATCTGCTTGCGTCCGGCGGCTGCGTCCTCGATGTGCGCCCTCGCGCGCAATGGGAGCTTGCCACGCCCGGTCTCATAGGCGGCGCGTAACTCTGGCGTCTTAAGCAGCTGCCCCCCTGTCGGGAAGTCGGGTCCGGGCATCACGCGCAGTATGTCGTCCAGCGTGCAGGCTGGCTTGTCGATGCGCGCGACGACCGCTTTGATGGATTCATCCAGATTGTGCGGCGGGATGTTCGTGGCCAGGCCGACCGCGATGCCAGAAGACCCGTTGACCAGCAGATTCGGGTAGCGGCTGGGCAGCACCTCCGGCTCCTTCAACGTGTCGTCAAAGTTAAGCCGCTGGGGAACCGTGTCCTTGTCCAGGTCGCGAAGCATCTCCATGGCGAGCGGGGTCATGCGCGCTTCGGTATACCGCATCGCGGCGGCGGAGTCGTTGTCGATCGAGCCGAAATTGCCATGACCGTCGACCAGCGGCGCGCGCATCGAGTACGGCTGCGCCATACGCACCATAGCGTCGTACACGGACGAATCGCCGTGCGGGTGGAACTTACCCAGGCAATCGCCGACTATGCGTACGCTTTTGCGGTGCGGCTTGTCTGGCGTCGTGCCCAATTCCGACATCGTGAAGAGGATGCGGCGCTGAACGGGTTTCAGCCCGTCCTCGACGCGGGGCAGCGCGCGCTCTAGTATGACGTGTTCAGCGTAAGGCATCATTGCGTCGACAAGCACGTCCTCCAATCCGGCGGGACGTATCTGATCGGCGGAGGGCTCCGGCGGCGAGCTGATGCGATTGCTGCCATTGCTGCCATTGTTGGCTGTTTTCGCCATATAGTTATACCTCCGCCGCTTTCCGCTTGTCGTCGAACTCTTGGAACGTATCCCGCTTGTTGAAGTTCGCGTGCCGGATGATGAATTCACGCCGCGGATCTACCCGCTCGCCCATCAACAGGCTGACCATCCGTTCGGCGTCGGCGGCGTCGTCCAGCGTGACCTGCAGCAGCTTACGGTTCGCCGGGTTCATCGTCGTCTCCCACAGCTGTTCGGGATCCATCTCCCCCAATCCCTTATACCGCTGCACGGTGTAGTCGCGCCCGACTGTTCTGGTTATCCTGCGCAGCTCGGCGTCGTCATACGCGTACTTGGTCGTGCTGCCGCGCTGGACGCGGTACAGCGGCGGCAGTCCGATATAGACATGCCCCTGCGCGACCATCGGGCGCATATACCGAAAGAAGAATGTCAGCAGTATCGCGCGGATGTGCGCGCCGTCTTGATCCGCGTCCGATAGGATTATCACACGGTTATACTTTAGCTGCGGGGTCTCGAAATCCTCGCCGACTCCCGCGCCTAGGGCGGTGATTATCGTGCGGAATTCCTCGTTGCCCAGCACCTTGTCCAGCTGCTTGCGCTCGACATTGAGCGGCTTGCCCCTCAGCGGCAGTATGGCCTGGAACCGCCGGTCGCGTCCCTGTTTCGCCGATCCGCCCGCCGAATCGCCCTCTACGATGAACAGCTCGTTCTCCTCGGCCTTGCGACCGGTACAGCTGGCCAGCTTGCCCACCAGCGGAGCGGCCTCAAGCTGGTTCTTCTGCCGCGCGAGATCGCGGGCTTTGCGCGCCGCCTCGCGAACCTTCGAGGCGCGCACAGCCTTCTCTACGAGGGTCTGCGCGACCTCGGCGTTCTTGAGATCTTCCAGGAACGCGCCTAGTTTTTCGGCTATCATCGCCTCGACGGGCGGGCGCACGTCCGTGTTGCCCAGCCGGGACTTGGTTTGCCCTTCAAACTGCGGGTTGGGCACATAGACGGACAGACACGCGGTCATACCCTCGCGCGTATCCTCGCCGGAGAGGTTGGGGTCCTTATCCCTTATGCAGCCGGAGCGGCGCGCGTACTCGTTGAACGCCTTCGTGTATCCCGCGCGAAATCCGGCCTCGTGCGTCCCTCCCTCGCCGGTAGGGATATTGTTCACATATGAGAACAGATTCTCGGTGAAATCGTCCGTGTACTGAATCGCGGCGCGCACGCGGATGCCGTCGCGCGTGCCCTCAAACAATATAGGCGCGGGGTGCAGCGGCGTTTTATCCTTGTTCAGATCGCGCACGAGGTCGGCGATTCCGCCTTCATACAGGTATACCTGCTTGCGTTCGGCGGGATCGGCCGCGTTCTCGTCGATGAACGTTATACTCAGCCCTTGGTTTAGATACGCCAGGTCGCGCAGGCGGCGTCTCACGGTCTCGGCCGAAAAACGGCTGTCCTCAAACACGGCGCTGTCAGGCATGAAGCGCACCTTGGTGCCATGAGAGCGCGACGGGCCGACGCGCTTCAACGGTTCGACAGGCTTGCCAGCCTCGGTTTTCTGCAGCGTGGGGTTGTACCTGCTTTCAAAGCGCATGCTGAACCTACCGCCGTCGCGTTCTATCTCGACTGTCAGCCATAGCGACAGCGCGTTAACGACCGACGCGCCCACCCCATGCAGCCCGCCCGAGTATTGATATTGATCATGGTTGAACTTGCCGCCGGCGTGCAGTTTGGTAAATATCACCTCAACGCCCGATACGCCCAGCTGAGGGTGAGGGTCGACGGGCAAGCCGCGCCCGTTGTCGGTCACGGATGCGCTGCCGTCGCCGTGCAGTGTCACGGTCATCGCGTCGGCATAGTTGTTCACGGCCTCGTCGACCGCGTTATCTACTATTTCCCATAATAGGTGATGCAGTCCTCGCGGTCCGGTTGAACCGATATACATTCCGGGGCGAACCCGCACCGCTTCCAGGCCTTCCAGCACTTGGATGTCGCTCGCGTCGTACTTCTTTACTGACATTACATCCTCCGAATTACTATAAGCCCCATAATAACAAAGTATGCGTGCGAGCGCAAGACGCGACTGGGGCAATTGATATTGCAATCGGCCCT
The DNA here is from genome assembly GCA_031282605.1 of Oscillospiraceae bacterium. Lineage (GTDB taxonomy): Bacteria > Bacillota > Clostridia > Christensenellales > Aristaeellaceae > BNUH01. Next base: position 254 of record JAITDK010000082.1, on the reverse strand, counting down.
ATAGAGTGGCAATAGGAAACCGCGCCTTCGATTCGACGCTAGGCGCGGTCTTGCGGAGTCATTCTGGTTTATGTAAGGTTAGTTTACTACTGGATTACTTCCGTATGGCCGAGAGAACCCCCTCTACTCTTTCATATACCTGCGGCTGGCCGTCATAATCGCCAGCGCCGCTGCGAACAGAAGCATAATCGACAGTATCGCGAACGAGCTTCGTCCGGTAATCCCCTTGGTCAATGCGTACAGCAGCGGCCCGA
>JAITDK010000074.1 GCA_031282605.1 Oscillospiraceae bacterium | reverse complement strand
CCATATTAGCGACCGTGGTCGGCGCGGGATTCGCGTCAGGCCGCGAGATAATGGTATTCTTTACTAGATATGGCGCGTGGTCGTGGGTGGGCGTGACGGTTGCGACACTGACGTTCGGCGCGCTCGTATTAGGGATAATGCGGCTGTCAACGCGAGCAGGTGCCGGATCATTCGCGCAATTGTGCACAAATGTACTGGGAGGCACAGCGGGCAAGCTATGCGTGGCGATGTACGCGCTGTTGATGCTTATCACGGCGGGAGCGATGGTCAGCGGCGTAGGCGAGATTGCGGCTCTATCAATGACGATTCCTCACGCTTACGAATTGGGGTTGGGGGCGGCCGTGATATTAGGCGTGATATGGGCGCGGCGCGGCGTGAACGCGTTGGCGACGGGCGGCGGGTTTTTGCTGCCGGTATGCGGATTGCTGTACTTAATAATCGCGTGGCGGGGGCGGGGGTACGCGAGCCTGCAGGCGTCGCATCCGGCCGTATCGTGGCTGCCGGCTTTGCCGATTGCGGTGGGTTACGCGTGCCTGAATGTGACGCTGTGCTGCGGGATACTCAGCGAGATCGCGTCGCGGTCGAGCGCAGAGTATCAGAGGAAAACGGCGATGTGGTTTGTGCCAATGATAGGTGGACTGCTGGCGGCGGCAAACGCGACGCTGCTGCCGCATACGGCGAGGGTGGAATATGCGCCGCTGCCTATGTTGATTCTGGCAAGAGGTTCGACACCGGCGGCGCTTCTGGCTGCTGCGGCGTTATTGATGGCGATGATGACGACGCTGACGGCGCTTATCCGATCCTTGGCTCAGCTTATCACGCGGATGGAGCCTAACGGAAGGTTTCATATACCGCAGTGGGCGGGGTATCTAACGGCGGCGCTTCTGGTTGCCGGCGCGGGTGTGATAGGTTTCAGCCGGCTGATCGGTATCGCGTATCCGCTGATGGGTTGGGGCAGCGCGGTGGCTTTGGTCGGATTGTTGGTCGTGGGCAGGGCGCGGAAGACACTGTAGGGCGGAACAGACCGACGACGCGATTTAGCAAAATATAGGCCAGCAGGCTGTTAATACAAGCAGACCGCCGGTCTATACAGCGGATTGTCCGGACGCCGCTAAACTATGTTCGTCAACGCATCCCGTATCTTCAGCGCCAGACTCGGTCTGTTCGTTATAACGCCGTCAACCCCGCCTCGGATCGTTCGCTCAATCGCGGACGGCGCGTCGACTGTCCATAGCCGCACCAGCAGCTTTGAGTCATGACAGCGCGCAATGAAGTCCGCCAACCGAGCGCGCGCTATAGGCCCATGCATGGCTTCCGCGCGAATGGTTTTAGCGAAATCCCATGGCGCGCGTTGACGCAGGTCGAACAATATGCCAAGACGCGCGTCGGGTTCCAGCAAGCGTGTCTGCTCCAGCATCGGCAGATCAAACGACGAAAACACAACCCGGCTCATCATGCCAAACGAGCGCACCAGCGTCAACGCCGCAGGCGCGAGGCCTTCGTCAGCCTGACGCCCCCTCTTAAGTTCTACGTTCAGCTGGAGCGATGACGGCTCGACCATGCGCAGCGTTTCTTCCAGCGTAGGTATGACCGCGCCCTTGAAACCATCCTTGACCTTTGAAAAATCATACTTGCGCAGTTCCGCAAGCGGCAGTTTCGCAACCTCGCCGACGCCGTTGCTGACGCGGTTGATAGTGTCGTCGTGCGCTACCACGACCACGCCGTCGGAGGTGCGCTGGACGTCCAGCTCGATACCGTCCGCGCCGGCGTCGATAGCTTGCTGGAACGCCGGAAGGGTATTCTCCGGCGCGTTGAATGAATCGCCGCGGTGGGCCCATATCTGCGCAGGCATTGGTGATTCCTCCTTATGGCGGATAGACTGTGACGGACGAAGGCCGCTTTGGGCGGATATACCACGAACCGTCAGGATTTTCCTCGGATTTTACGAACGACGAAGGAAAATCCTGGCGATCCTTGGCTAGGGCCTATTCGAAAAATCCCGCAGGGGTTATTGTGGACTGCGGTTATCGTCGTCCCTACTATTATACTCGTCGGGCTTCTTTCCAATCAAGCCCCCTGTTATCTCGCTCGTGTTCCTCTTCAGCTTCTCAACCATGCCTTTACCGGAACCTGTAGCCAGGAATGCGTATGCGAGTGCGGCTACGATCACGAACAACACTATCCACAGTATACCTGTGCCAACGCCGCCGTTTTTCTGCTGCTCGGCCGCGCCTGTATTCGCGCCGCTTTGCCCGTTAGCGGCCTGACCGTACAGCACAGACGTCATCGCCGTCGCGATCATGTTTGTCGCTTTCTGCGCGCGTTCCTTGCTCGTCGTATGCGTGCCGATTTCCAACAGTATCGACCTGGGCGATAGATCCTGGTTATAGCTGCCCTTGCCGATGAATATGTCCTTCACCAATCCAGGGTACTGTTCGTCGGCGACGGCCTTGATCTGTTTAGCGAAGTCCTTATTCGCCGCGCTGTTCTGGTTCGAACGCCCTACCAGCAACCTTACCTTGACCGTCTTCTCGCCATTGACGGTCGTTATATATTCATCAGGATCGGGTATGCCGTCGCGATGCACATCTATCAGCGCGTCTGGCATCGACTTCATCAGCGTCGCGGCCGTCTGTCTTGATCTGCGGTACGCGCCATTGTCGTGCGGCAGGTGCGACGTGGTGTTAATATCGGCCGTGACGCCCTGCTCTTCAAACGCTTCCTTCAACGTTTGCGCCACGTCCAGTATCCCGCCGCCGTTGTCGTCGGATTCCGTACCGTCCGACGGCACGTACGACTCATCCGTGTGCGTCGCGTATATAGCCACGCGCCGGTTTCCGTTCGACGCGCTTGAGGCCGTTGAGATGCTTTCCGCCTGCGCGAACGCCGCCTTCAGCCAATCGATGCTGGGCATCTCTTCAGCTCCGGTGTGCCGCGCAACGGCGGTCATCGACTGCGGATCAACCGACGCTACCACATAGTGTTGATTATCGCCGCTGATATATTCGTCGTCAACATTGACGCCCGTGCCCACCGTGAACAGCGTTTCGCCGGACTCCAGTTTTACTGTGTAATACTGATCGCCGCCCTCGAACCAGGATTCATAGTTGTCGTCCTCCGCTTCGGGCGTGACCGCCGCTATCCCGCGTTCAGGCGTAAACAGCAGCGCAATGATTACTATCAGCAGCGTGATTATGCGCGCCTTGCGGTTTGTTCTTAAATCCATACTTGTTTCGCCTGTTTCTTTGGAATAAGTCAACGCGCTCGCCTCCCATCGCGCACCGCACCATCCTCGTTCTCTTGGCGACCCTTGCCGCGGACTATCCGCTCGATGATTTCGCCTATCAACTCAGCCAGCATCACGGCCAGCAATCCGGATATCACGATCGCGTCGAGCATACCGCCCGTGCCGATCGTTATCAATTGATTAACGCCCTGAGCGCGGTTTACGATCCCGATCACCACGTCCGCCAGTATCAATCCCAGCACCGCGCTGATGAACGCGCCGCGCCTTGACCGGCCTAGTATGTACGCGATAACGCCCGCCGCAATGCCGTACAGGTAATTGGGATCAAACGTTATCGCAGCCGGATCGGCCGGCAGGAAGTGATCCAGCGCGTATATCGCGCCCGCAGTCAGCACGGCACCTATTATGCCGCGCCAGAAATCGCCCGGCGAATCCGCCCGCGCCAGCACATAGATGCAAATCGCCAGCGGCACCAGCGCTCCACCGATGCTGAACTGTATCGGGCCTAGTGTAATCGGCGGGATCAGACCCCCGATAAATATCGCCGCCATCGCGACTAGAGCGCCGCGGTCACTAAGCCGCATTCGATCCAACACGCGCTGGCCAACCCCGAATATTACCAGCAGCCCCGCCACCAACAAGAGTATCATGCCGACGGACATGTTCGCACCTCACTTTAATTTTAGTAATCCACGTATGGTCAGCGGCGTCTCGCATCGCCGCCTCTACACCATTTAGATTGGCAGGACAACCATGAATTATACATCGGATTTGAATTAACCACGGCGAATCCTTTAACCTGCGGGTACGTATGACAAAAGCATAATTGTGGCTTACACAGTGTTGCTGCATAAACCACGCTGCATAAAATATACGCTTATGAGAATTAACGCCAATTCCATATCCTTATGAACCTCGGATATCGCGGCTTACATCGTTTGCTGCGGAGGTAAGCGTTCGGCAGGTCGTTTCCTTATAGATATGCCCAGAACTTCTAGGGCGATTTGAAATTCCCGTTCCCCGTGTCAGCCGCACTGTCCGCGAACGACCGCCGCCGGCAACACAATCGTTCCCTCTATGGGCTTGGTCGTTCGCGTGTGCAGCCACGCCTTCGCCGACTGCCTTTGGCCGTCAGGCTCTCTCTATCTTGCAGGGCTTTTGTTTAAATATACTCCTCCAACAAACCCGTTTCGTCCAGCAACTTCATCAGCGTGTACCTCTTGCGGTAGTCTTTGCCGCAGCGCAGCGACAGTTTCTCCATCTCCGCGTCGACGCCTATCTCGGCGGCGGTCAGCGGCGCGCCTAACGCCTTCATCACGCCGTCTATCCTGTCGTATGGCGGCAGCAGCGCCAGCTCCGCCTGAATATCCTTCCTCCGCTCCATCGCTCTCGTTATCCTGCGCAGCCGCTCCTCCCACGTCAGAAAATCCTCCGGGTTTTCACGCATGAACTGCTCGCCGATCGAGTCGCCGAACGCGCAGCGCATCCACCGTTCTCTCTCGTCCCGCGACATCATCGACGTCTTCAGCTTTGCCAGATAGCTTTTATCCGCGAGGAATGACAAATCCTGCTCGCGAAAACGCTCGAACAACGGCCACACCAGCCGAGTCGCGACGCCTACCGACGCGCCATGCGACGGCGGTCTCTCCCCCCTCGCCAGCTTCATCATCTCCCAATAGTGGGCGATGTTGTGCTCCACGCTCGCCACTGACCGCGTATTGCCTATAATCATTATCGTAAGCCCGGACAGCGTCAATCCCTCTATCAGGACTTTAGTTCCCTCCGGCGTGCGCTCGCGTATCTCCTCTACGCTGTCCATCAGACGGTCGGCCGCGTTCAGCGCGATCGACGTGGCGGTCGGACAGTATTCCTCATCATTGATGATTCTGCTAAGGAATCGTCTGTAAATAAGCTTGACAAGCAAAGATAAATACAGTATACTATAAGGCATGACAGATATAGATGAAACGGCGC
>JAITDK010000037.1 GCA_031282605.1 Oscillospiraceae bacterium | reverse complement strand
GTTCCATGCGGAGAAGTCGTTTGCGCGCTTTGCCGGATTCCGGGTTATGCCCTCTTTGATGTCAAGTACGCCGCCCTCTTGATTCCACGCGTGGGAGAAGTTGTCGATTATCACGCAGCCGTCCGCGCCGACGAGCTTGGCGGCGGTTGCCGCGGCCTCTTTGTAGCGTTCGGGCGAATACGGCGCATCCAGCGTCGTGTGCAGAAACGCCCCGGTGTTAAGGTCTTTGCGGTTCGCGTAGAACAGCGCGCGGTCGTGTTCGGTGTCGATAACCGTAACCTTGCCCCAGTCCCCCGTCAGGCCGTAGGCTATATATAACGCGCCCAGCGTCTTTCCGGCTCCCGTCACGCCCATCAGGGCCAGGCGGGCCTTGGCCTTGCGGCGCTCGGCGGGCTTGAATTCAAAGCTCATCGTATCCTCAATCCTCTCGTCTGTTTCAGGGCCGCGCCGGGCACGTTCTGCCCGGCGTTTATCGCCGCCTTGATTTTCTGCTTGTCCGGCTCCGGTTCCCTTATCACCAGATATTCCGCCGGAATTCGGCGCATATCCAGAATATCCACGGACGGCGGATTATTCTGGATGTTGAACGAGAACAGCGGCGTTTTGAATTTCGTCGCTCCGACGGTTTCCATGGCTGCTTGCAGCGTTTCTTTCAGCTTGGCCGCGCGGGCCTCCAGCGCGTGGCGTCGTTCCGCCATACGGGTTTCCTCTTCGCGGAGGGCGGCGCCGTCGGCTTGCAGATGGCGGAGGATCTTCGCGTAGCCCTCGGCTTTGGACTCGAACTCGCCGTCGACGGCGGCCAACGTCTCGTAAAGCGCCTCGCCGTATTCGGTATATTCAGGGTCGTACAGCGCCTGCTCCAACCGCTTGTAGATACCCGTAATTTCGTATAAAGTGGCCATTGACAATTCCCTCTCCCTCGGGTTATAATCAGAGTATACATTTTTTTCTTGGCCGGTCATATTAGCCGGTCTTTTTCTTTACCCTTTCCCAGAGTTTCCGTGCCGCGTTAACGGACACGCGCATGCGGTAGCATCCCGGATCCGGCTCTATGCCTTGCAACTCGTCCGATATCTGCCGGTACGTGTCGATGGGCACCGCGCATTTATAGTACGCGACGGTCGCGGCGACTACTTGACGCGTCAGCGCCGCGCCGTATGTACGAATTACGGCGCCGATCTTTTCCTCGTCCTCGCCCGCCGCTTCCAGCGCGTCCCGCGCGAGCAGCAATCGGCGTAAATCGTCGTAGTTCATGCCTTCGCCTCCGCTATTTGCTTGCGCTGCCGATCCAGCAGGAACAAGATAACCTCGCCGTTCGCCGAATCCTCGGCAACCATCACATGATACCCGTTCGGCAGCTCGCGCGCGTAGCACGTTATTCTCGACGTTTGCAGCCACTTCCCCCAGCGCCGGTGATTCTCCGTCCACGCTGAAGGTAATTTTGCTTGAACCACGCAAAATTCATGGCGGACGTTCTCGTCTTTCCAGAATTCCATGATATCCGCGTCGCTCATTTCTCGGTCGCCTCCATGACAAACAGTATACCCATCATCGCGAACGCAAAGTACATAAACCACGGCGTCACGGTGATTCCCATCGAGTCGGATATTGCTATCGACGGCACTATCGCGAACGATATGATTGCACATATCGCGTACGCGTATTTATCCCAAGGGCGTTTTGTCCGCCTGTTTGCGCGGCGGACGGACTTATTTACCAGTCCCGATTCGGTCATGATGATGTTGGTTTGCTTTGTCATTGTTCCGTACTCCTTTCGATCGGCCCGCCGAGACCGTACATCGCGTCGGCCAAGTTGAAGAACAGGCGGTATTGTTCGGCCAATTCCGGCTTGCAGTTATTGTCGGCGGATATCTCCCGCCAATGCTCGCGCCAGTATTCGGCAGGGTAAATCTTGCAGCCTATGCGGATATCTGTTTTTGAGGCCATGTTGAACGGCCAGCCGTGGCCTTGTATGTAGAGCGGGGCTTTATCCCATTCACCTCCTATAATTACGCTGGCATCGCGAACCTCTGCGCCGCCGCAAACATGCGCATCGCCGCGAACCCTTGCGTCACCGCAGACCCACGCTTTATCGTAGACCCTCGCGTTGCCGGAGACCTGCGCGTTACCGTAGACCTGTGCATTACCATAGACATATGCGCCGCCGTAGACCTGCGCGTTGCCGTAGACACTCGCGTTACCGTAGACCCACGCGTTGCCGTCAACCCAGCAATCTCCATCATGGCTGAGGTTTTTCTCCCCCTCAACCCAGCCGCCCAAGTCGCCCTCTTCGACGTCTCCGAAGCCCCTGACGGCGCGGATACGGCGCAACGTCACTCCGCCGACGGTTCTTTCCGCTCCCGTGAACTCGTATTTACACATGTGATTGTCTCCCTTGGTTTGTTTCACGGTAAAGCCTCCTTCTTTTTCAGCCACCACGACATAACGCTTTCGGCGTCCGTCCATGAATAAACTTTTTTTTCATGGATTTCAAGCATGCGCTCGAATGCTCGCAGGTACATTTTGCGATAGGCGGGGAACGATGAATTTTGCGTGAACCAAGCAAAATTCCTTAGCAAACTCGAATTCCCGCGTTCTCTCGCTTGCCGATGAATTTTGCGTGGTTCAAGCAAAATTCCTTGGACACCCGATACACCCGACGCGCTTAAATCCCAGCCCGTACAGCGGGTTGATTCGTATGCGCTCGTCGCGGATAAAGCTGTACACGTCCGCATTGCTCCAGTCAATGATTGGGTTTGTCGCGATCGTACTCCGCATGTGGCAGATATCGGTAATCTTGTGCGCCGGATCGTTGTCGTCGGCGAAGACCACCCGGGCTTTCTTTGTGTCCAATGATTCATGAACGCCCCTAGCTTTGCGCGCCGTTGATTCCACCCACCGGACGCCGAATAGCAGGTGCTGCCCGTCGGAGTTTTGCTGCTCCTTAAGCTCACGGCAGCAGTACCGTTGTTTCCGAAGCGGCGGCATACCCGCTCGCTCGATCAAAAGCCACATGGAAGCCCGGCGGTTTTTGCCGTCGGCACACTTCATGATGGCGGGCTTTCGCACCTCGCAGCGGATCCCCGAAACGGTCAGGGCGTCGAACGCCGTATCAACGTGCCGGACGGTATCGGGCGCGTCGCACGTCGTGTGGTTATGCATGACGTCGAACGGCACCCCGGCTTGCCGCGTGAGACGAAGGATCACGTCTGAATCTTTTCCGCCGGAGTAGGCCAGCGTCAGGCGTGTTCCCATCTGTTCAGCGATCTCGGCGGCCTGCCGGATACGGGCTATTGATCGAACTCGCATGGATCGCACGCCCCTATCCCAACCTCAACCCGCCATGGGCTTAGTACCGCGTACTCGCAGTCCAGCTCGTTTTTAACGTACCAGACAAAGCGCGACGCGTCAGCGCGGGAATCGAACAGCGCGATCCGGGGATCACGTTCATTCCCGACTTGGTACGTTACTTTCCACATCTGCTTTCTCCTCCCCACTCGGCTCCGGCCAGAACCGCGCCTTGTAGCCTAGGTGGCTGTAAGCGCGTTCCAGATTCCGCGCGGCCTGCTCCGGCGTCGGTCGCGGCGCGCCGCGCACTATCTCGCCCGTTTTGCGTATGTACGCACCCGCCCACACGTAATGCGGCTCGGGCGGCTTTTCGCGTTTCATACGATCCCCGCTTTCGTCATGGCAAGTTTGAATATTTTAAGTATGCAGAGAAGAACCTCGCACGCCTCGCGCGCTTTAAGTCCGCTAAGGATCAGCGCTATCTCCGCCGCTTTTGCCCGGCTTTTCTCGGGCAGCGCTTCGTAATACATCTCGACCTCATCAGTCATGCTTTCGCCTCCTCGCGGCGAATCGGTCAGCCGCTTCCTTGATTTCGACAAACAGAGTATACAGCGCGTCAGCGTCCTCTTCGCGGAGCCGGCCCGCGGTAGGCAGGCCGCAGACATTGGCCGCGATGGCGCAAATGTTTTCCGCCGTCACGCGCGGCGAGTGGATCTTGTAGTAACCGGCTTGATTCTGCACGATTAGTTTTTCCAAGCGCGTTCGGGCATCGTGGAATGCGCGACGGCACCGGCGTTTAGCGTCCGCGTCCGCTTCGATCTCGGCCAGTATTTCAGCCTTTAATTTCTCGCGCTCGTCGTCGCTTATTGACATGAGTTTCCACCCCACTCTTCCAATTGTGCCAGGATGCTGAGCAGCCGCTGATACTCCTCCGTCTTCACAAGTTCTAGCCAGTCGCGTTGAGGCAGCTTGAATCTTGCCTCTGTGTAAAGCGGCAGGTCGTCGTCGTACGTGGTCGAGGTTAAAAGCGTGTAACTGTCGTCCACGTTTTTTAGCTTGCGCTCGATGGCGTCAAGACGTTGTTCGATTGTCATTGCACATGCCCTCCTCTGATTTCCCTGACGACTCCCTCGTACAGGTCGTTGATGATATCCTCGGCCACCAGGTATTCCTCGTCGCGGACTAGCGTAGAAAGCCGAGTTAACGCCGTTTTGAATAGGTCTTTAATTGTGTTCACACCCCTTCCATCGATTCAAGAGTTCTCGGACAGCCTTTTTCACGGACTGATTCCAACTCAAATCGTTTTCTTTGGCATACTTCGCCAGCTCGCAGTAGAGTTCATCCGGCAGGCGCACGGTTGTTTGGCGCATGGTTTTCACCGCCCTTATACTCAATATGAGTATAAAACATATTCTTTTTATACTCTAGCACGAATAAACCCTCTTGTCAAGCGTTTTTGAAGACGTTTTATATTCTTTTTGTATTCGTTTTATGTATAGTCAAGACGAATACAATCCGATAATATAATAAGTACAGTCAAAACGGCTCGATTCGGAGGTTGTCTTATGCCCAAAAGCCAGCTTACATTACGGCTTGACGATGATATCCTTGACAAGCTGAAAGTGATCGCCGATAAGGAACGGCGCTCTATCAACAGTCAATACGAGTATTTCCTCGCCAAAGCCATTGAGCGCTACGAGGCCGAAAACGGCACAATAGACGCCGAATCTTAACGGCAACACGGAAGGAGAATACGCGTGAGCGACAAAGTTTTAACCAAAGATTCCGACGCTCTTATCTGCGTTCTCTATAAGGCTTACCTAGAGAGGCGCAAGGGCGGAACCGACAAAGACGAGGCCAAGTTTTTTGGCGACGCTCCCCAAATACATGAGACATACATGCCGAAGTGGTCATTCGATAGAGTCAATGAAGCCTGCTTCGAATTAAAACACGCCGGATATTTGGATGCTTTTTGCGGCGACAATATGGTTTGTTGCGCCTTTATCTCTGATCTTGGCATCCTCTACATGGAGAATCGCTTCTCCAACGACGTTTCCGGCGTGCTTGATTTTCTCGCCAAGATCAAAGGGGCAATACCATTTGCGTAAGCGAATGCACGTGTCGCAT
>JAITDK010000002.1 GCA_031282605.1 Oscillospiraceae bacterium | reverse complement strand
TACATCCTGACCAGAATGGAGAGCGACGGCGCGGCCTTCGTTGACGCCCTGCAAGAAGCCCAGCGCCTGGGCTACGCCGAGCGCGACCCCTCCAACGATGTCAAGGGCTTCGACACCTGCCGCAAGCTGGCGATCCTGCTTTCTCTCGCCATGGGTTCCCACGCGGATTACCGCGACATCTACACGGAAGGGATCGACGGCGTGAACCAGAAAAACTTCGCCTACGCAAAGGCGCTCGGCTGCACGATTCGGCTGATCGCCTCGGCGCGCAAGGTGTCCGTGCACGGCGTGGAGAGCGTCTTCGCCAGCGTCGCCCCTTCGCTCGTGCCGCTGTCGCATCCGCTGGCCTCAGTGAACGGATCGTTGAACGCGGTCTACCTCTATGGCCACGCGTGCGGCGAGTTAATGCTGTACGGGCGCGGCGCGGGCGACGCGCCCACCGCCAGTGCTGTCGTGTCGGATATGCTGGCCGCCGCGCGCACCGACTGCTCGAACGCCAGCGCGGCATACCGTATGACCAGCGCGGTCGAGATGGATACCGACTGGGAAAGCCGCTACTTCATCCGCCTGCAGGCCGTGGATCAGCCCGGCGTTCTGGGTGCGATCGCGGGGATACTGGGGCGGCACGGCGTGAGCATCGCCTCTATGAGACAGACTACGGGCGAGGGTCGCGCGCCACTGCTGTTCGTCACTCACATGGCGCGGGAGAAGGACGTCCGCGCCGCTCTTAGCGAGATTGACGAGAGCCTGGCCACCATTGAGAACGTTATATACGTGGAGGAGGGGTTGTAATGATATTCACTCCGCTGGATTACAGGCATGAGGATCGTTTGGAGATGCGCGGCGGCAAGGGCGTCGTGCTGTATGACGAGCTGATCCCCGGCGCGTTCCCGGCCAACTGCCGGGTGTTCGCCAAGCTGACGCTGCAGCCAGGCTGCTCGATCGGAAGGCACGTCCACGAAGGCGAGACCGAGCTGTATACGTTCGTGTCGGGCACGGGCACGGTAATGGACGACGATATGCCGATAAAGGTCAAGCCGGGCTATGTGATGAGCACGCCCAGCGGCCACGCGCACGCCGTCGAGAACGACGGCGACGATGACCTGGTGTTCTACGCGTGCATCATCCTGGATAAGGTTAGCGAGTCGGCATAGCGAGCGCCGCCTCATGAAAGGATATGACGCCGATGAGTTGGAATACTATTCGTAAAAACGATCCTGACCTGGCCGCCGCGCTGGACTTGGAACTCAAACGCCAGCGGGAGCATGTCGAACTGATCGCCTCCGAGAACTTCGTTTCCGAGGCGGTGCTTGAAGCCGTCGGCTCTCCGCTGACGAACAAATACGCCGAGGGTTATCCGGGCAAGCGGTATTACGGCGGATGCGAGTTCGTGGACGTCGCCGAAAACCTGGCGAGAGACCGCGCGAAGGAGCTGTTCGGCGCGGATCACGCGAACGTTCAGCCGCACTCCGGTGCGCAGGCCAACATGGCGGTATACTTCGCGCTGCTGAACCCCGGCGACACGATAATGGGCATGAATCTCTCCCATGGCGGCCATCTGACCCACGGCAGCCCCGTCAATATCTCCGGCAAGTATTTCAAGATTATACCATACGGGGTATCCGAGGCGGACGAGCGGATCGACTACGACGCGCTGCACCAGCAGGCGCTCGAGAATCGGCCGAAGATGATCGTCGCGGGCGCGAGCGCATACCCGCGCATCATCGACTTTGAGCGGCTGGCCGCGACCGCAAAGGACTCCGGAGCGCTGCTGATGGTGGATATGGCTCACATCGCGGGACTGATCGCCGCCGGTCTGCACCCATCCCCCATCCCCCACGCGGACATAGTGACCACGACCACCCACAAAACCCTGCGCGGCCCGCGCGGCGGCATGATACTATGCAAGAAAGCGTATGCCAAGGCGATCGACAAGGCCGTGTTCCCCGGTATACAAGGCGGGCCGCTGATGCACGTGATCGCGGGCAAGGCCGCGTGCTTTCATGAGGCGCTGCAGCCGTCGTTCAAAGAATACCAGAAGCGGATCATTGACAACGCGAAGGCGTTGGAGGTTGGGCTTCGCAAGCAGGGGATAAACATGGTCTCCGGCGGCACGGACAATCACCTGCTGCTGCTGAACCTGACCGGAACCGGCGTCACAGGCAAGGAATTGGAAGGGCGCCTGGGTCGTGCCAACATAACGGTCAACAAGAACACGGTGCCGTTCGAGACGCTGCCGCCCTCCGTGGCCAGCGGTATCCGGATCGGCACGCCGGCGGTAACGACGCGCGGCATGGGCGCATCCGAGATGGGCGAGCTGGCTGAGGCGATCGCGCGCATAATCCGGGAGGGCGAGCCTGCGGTTGAACATGTCAAGGCTAGTATGCTGGCGCTGCTTGCGAGGTTCCCGCTGTATCCCGAACTATAGACGCCTGTTTTCGCGCAACCGCCATATGAATTAGGAGGGGTCGCTATGCCATTCCCGCGTACGACGGTCGGCGGGATCTCCCTGCCGCGCATGTTGATTGGCAGTAACTGGATATTGGGCTACAGCCATACCACCGCCTCGGCTGACGGCATGATCAAGAAGCGTTACGACGAAGGCGCGAAGGTCGCGGAGCTGCTGGAAGTCTACCTGGAGCACGGCATAGACGCGCTGATGGCGCCGATGACGACGCATCCGACGCTTATAGAGGGCGTGCGCATCGCCCAGGAGCGCACGGGTCGTAAGATCACGCTGATCGACACGCCGATACTCGATCTGCACGACAGCGCGGAGGCGAGGCGCTCTGTTGAAGACGTGCTGGACAAGAGCCGGAAGCTGGGCTGCACGTTCTGCCTGATCCACCATTCTTCGGCGGAACAGTTGGTGTCCAAGCTGCACGGCACGATGGATCGTCTGCCCGACTATACGGACATGATTCGGCAGCACGGGCTGATACCAGGTCTGTCGGCGCATATGCCCGAACTGATCGTATACAGCGACCAGAACGGTTATGATATTGAAACGTATATACAGATATACAACTGCATGGGCTTCCTGATGCAGGTAGAGATCGAGTCCGTGCACGCGATAATCCATAACGCCAAGAAGCCTGTCATGACGATCAAGCCGATGGCCGCCGGACGCTGCAGCCCGTTCGTCGGGCTGACGTTCTCGTTCTCGACGATTCGTGAGCGCGATATGGTTACGTGCGGAGCGTTCATCCCGGAAGAGGCGCGCGAGGATATCGAGATTGCGCTGGCCGCGATAGAGCGCCGCCCTCCCGATCTGGAGGGGCGCGGCAGTCCGAACAAGAACACGGCCGCGTTATCTGGCAAATAATGGCCGCACCCGCGCGCAATGACGAGGCGGCGCTCACTGTCGAACGCCTGACCGGGGAAGCGCAGGGCGTCGCGCGCGTTGACGGATTCGTATGGTTCGTCAACGGCGCGCTGCCCGGCGAACGTGTCCGCGCGCGGGTGATCAAGCCCGGCGCGCGCAGTTGCGTCGCGCGGGTGATGGATATCATCGAACCGTCGCGTGACCGCGTAAGTCCGCCATGCCCGTATTATGCCCGGTGCGGAGGATGCGCCGCGCAGCATATGTCGTATGCCGCCGCGCTGAGGTGGAAAACCGACACGGTTCGGGAATGCCTGGAACGGATAGGCGGGATGACCTCTCCCAGCGTGAAGCCCGCGTTAGGCATGGATGAACCATGGCGCTATCGCAATAAGGGCGCGTTCCCGGTGTCTGGAACGGCGGGCAGCCCAACCATAGGCTGCTACGCTCCTCGCAGCCATGAAGTGATCGACGCGCCGAACGGCTGTATGCTGCAGAAACCCGAGGCCAACCGGGTTATCGAAGCGGCGCGCGGGTGGATGACGGAATATCGTGTCGAACCGTATGACGAAGCGGCGCATCGGGGGTTGATACGTCACTT
>JAITDK010000294.1 GCA_031282605.1 Oscillospiraceae bacterium | reverse complement strand
GAAGAAGGAGCAGTTAAGGCGAATATGTTTGAAAATGGGGATGGTGTTCCAGAATTACCATTTGTTTCCGCATTTCTCGGTGCTGCGCAATGTAACGGAGGCGCAGGCGGTGGTGTTGAAGCGGTCGAAAGGGGAGGCTGAAGAGGCGGCGCGGGCGTTGCTGGAGAGGGTAGGGTTGGCGGACAAGGCGGGGCAGTATCCGTGTCAGTTGTCGGGTGGGCAGTGTCAGAGGGTGGCGATTGCGCGGGCATTGGCGTTGGATCCGAAGATACTATGTTTTGACGAGCCGACATCGGCGCTGGATCCGCAGTTAACGCAAGAGGTACTGGCAGTGATACGCGATCTGGCGCGGGAGCGGCGGACGATGATAGTAGTGACGCACGAGATGTCATTCGCGCGCGAAGTAGCGGATAGGGTAATATTCATGGCGGACGGGGTAATAGTGGAGCAAGGCCGCGCGCACGACATCTTAGGCACGGATCGATCGACCCGGATCAAGACATTCCTAGGGGAGAGTAATAGCCCCACACTGTAGCCGTGCGGGCTTAACACGGCGTAACGACGCTCAAGACGAAGGAGAAGCCCGTCTGTCGCTGCGGTGACGCGGCGCGTCCGCGCCTTTGAGAAGCGCGCTGTGGCTCTCGCTACGCTCAATTGCGGGTAGCGGGCGGAACATGTTGTATAGTATTTTATCCATGTTAAAACATAGTAAGCATTTGCCTTGCTTCGACGGGACACTGACCGAATCGGCAGCACAGCCTGACCAGCAATCGTTCCTGCAACTCTATACGCAAACCCGCCCGCGCGCTCGTTATTCGCTATCATGGTGAGCGCGCGAGCGTCGGCGTAACGTTGCGCCCATGTTTATTCCGTGTAAATCTATGGCGCAGGGCAATTGTCCATACGAGACGGTCTTAGAGAGCCTTCAACGCCTGGAAATCGTCGCGCAGCGCGGGATATAGCCGCGCATATAG
Source organism: Oscillospiraceae bacterium (assembly GCA_031282605.1). Classification (GTDB taxonomy): domain Bacteria; phylum Bacillota; class Clostridia; order Christensenellales; family Aristaeellaceae; genus BNUH01. Next base: position 8,352 of record JAITDK010000294.1, on the reverse strand, counting down.
GTCGTAGGTGTTGGAATAGGCCGCGTGGTTCGACGCGTTCGGGTACTGCGTTGACTTCACTCTGATGATATTGTCACACGCTTGGGCGACGGTCGGGTATATGCCCGCGCCAACGGCGGCCAGTATCGCGGCGCCTAACGCGGCGCCTTCCGTACGTTCCGGCACGCCGATAGGCGAACCAAAACAATCCGCAAGCATCCCGCGCCAGAAATCAGAGCGCGCCCCGCCTCCTACCGCCAACACGTTATCCAGCGTCACACCCATCCCGCGCAGTATATTTACACTATCATTCAGCGCGTATGTTACGCCTTCCATTACCGCCCGTATTAAATCGCCGCGCTTATGCATCGCGCTTAACCCAAAGAATACCCCGCGGCAATCCGGATCCAAATGCGGCGTCCTCTCCCCCATCAAATACGGCAGATATATCAACCGATTCGCTCCGATCGGGCTCGCCGAGGCCTCTTCGCTCATCACATCATACGGATCGACGCCACGCTCCGCCGCCAGCCTCGCTTCATCCGAGCATACGGTATCCCGCAGCCACCGCAGCGATAACCCCGCCGACTGCACCACGCCCATCACATGCCACGCTCCAGGCACCGCGCAGCAAAACGTATGTACCCTCCCCTTTGGGTCAATCGACAACTGGTCCGTGTGCGAGAATACCACGCCCGACGTCCCTATCGTACAGAACGCCCGCCCATCTTTTACCACACCAGTCCCAACCGCCGCCGCCGCATTGTCGCCCGCCCCTCCTACCACTACTGTAGAAGCAGACAACCCTGTCAGCTTGGCCGCTTGCTCGGATATATGCCCTGTCACATCGGGCGATTCATATACCTTCGCCAGCATGTCCAGCGGAACGCCCAACTTACCGCATACTTCTTCCGACCAGCGGCGACCCGGCACGTCCAGCAGCTGCATGCCGCTCGCGTCGGATACCTCCGTAGCGAAGTCTCCCGTCAGCATGTACCTTATGTAATCCTTAGGCAGCAGTATATGCCGGCATCTCTTGAACACATCCGGCTGGTGGTTCTTTACCCACATTATTTTTGACGCGGTGAACCCCGTAAGCGCGGGGTTCGCCGTTACCTCAATCATCCGTCTCGCGCCGACCAGCGAGGTGATCTGTTCGCACTCCGCGCCGGTACGTTGATCCGCCCATATGATTGAGCGACCCAGCGTTTCGCCTTTCTCATCCAACATTACCAGGCCGTGCATCTGACCCGACATGCCCAGCGCCTTGATCTGTCTCGGATCCACTCCAGACTCGCGCACTACCTCGCCGATCGTTTCTACGGCGGCGCGCCACCAGTCCGACGGCTCCTGTTCAGCCCAACCGTTATGAGGCTGGTACAGTGGATATTCCCGCGACGCGCTGCACAGCTGCTGGCCTTCGGCGCTGAACAGCGCCGTCTTTGTGCCCGATGTCCCCAAATCCAGACCTAACACATAGGAATTGCTCATTCTATCACCCAAACATTACGCTGTTCAATACGCTTTCCAGATACTCTTGCCGCCCGCTTCCAGGCAGCGCGGGCGCGCCGTTCTTCTCGGCCACCGCCGCCAGTTCAGCCAGCGTCGCCTTGCCGGAACGTATCTTCTGACCTAATTCGGTTTCAAACGACGCGTAACGATCCTTTACGAACTGATCAATCCGCCCATCCTCAATGATCGCGGCGGCGCGCAGCAGACCCAGCGCGAACGTATCCATGCCCAGAATAAACGCGTGGGCGATATCCTCCGGCGTGTACGCGCTGCGGCGATTCTTCGCATCGAAGTTGAATCCGCCCGGTATTCCCCCAGCCTTCAGCACCTCGTACATAGCCAGCGTCGTTTCGTACACGTTAAACGGAAACTCGTCCGTATCCCAGCCTATCAGATAATCGCCCTGATTCGCGTCGATCGAACCCAGCATACCGTTTATCGCGCTGATGCGCAAATCATGCTGGAACGTGTGACCGGCCAGTGTCGCGTGGTTCGCCTCTATGTTCATCTTGAAATCTTTGTCGAGTCCATATTCCTTCAGGAATCCGATCGCCGTCGCCGCGTCGAAGTCGTACTGATGCTTCATCGGCTCCTTGGGCTTCGGCTCGATTAGGAAGTCGCCCTTGAATCCAATCGACCGACCGTAGTCCACGGCCATCTTCATCAAGCGCGCGATGTTGTCCAGTTCAAACTTCATGTCGGTGTTGAGCAGGCTCTCGTATCCTTCTCGACCGCCCCAGAATACATAGCCGCGCCCGCCCAGCTTGACAGTCATATCCAGCGCCTTCTTGATCTGCGCGGCGGCGTGGCAGTACACGTCCACCGAGTTGGTTGATCCCGCGCCATTCATGAAGCGCGCGTTGCTGAACATATTCGCCGTTCCCCATAGGCAGCGGATACCCGTCTCTTCCATCTTCTTGAGCATGTAATCCGTTATCTCATCCAGGCGCTTATTCGTCTCGCCGATTGTATCCGCCTCGGGCACCAGGTCCACGTCATGGAAGCAGAAGTAACCTATGCCCAGTTTCTGCATCAGCTCAAAGCCCGCGTCGACCTTCGCGCGCGCGTGTTCCATCGTGCCAACCGTCTTGCCGAAGCTCTTGTCCGCGGTACCTGGCCCAAACATGTCTGTGCCAGTCGCACCCAGCGCGTGCCACCATGCCAGCGCGAAGGGCAGGTGCTCCTTCATCTTCTTGCCAGCGACGATCTGATCCGCGTTATAATATTTGAACGCAAACGGATTGGTTGATTTTGAACCCTCGTACGCGATCTCGGGGACGGACGGGAAGTATTCCGCCATTCTCTATTGCACTCCTTCCAAAATATAGGCTCTTACTTATAGATGCTTGCCGGTACTTATGGATGCATCTCCGAAAGACATTTTACAGTCATGGCAATGCATTGTCAATGGGTATGCCAATGTTCTCCAGGGTCATTTCACTGGGTGTTACGGAATCCGATAAGCTGTCATGATTTCATTAGATTTCACGAAAACTTGAGTGTAGTTGACTTATAAATTACGCTTTGATGAGCCTTTTTTGACAAAGCATGAACATAACGTTGGATATTATTCGAAACGATAGAGCATATTTGAATAATATACACTGATTGGCGACTTAATAAATTCGTAATATTCTGTGAAATGACCGTGACGGTGTCAAAGCAAGGGTTGACTGGCGGCCTCTGACATGCTATAATAACCTATCAATTGGAGGAGGTTAACCGCCAGTAATGATAAGCCGCTGATTCGTTGCGTAATTGTTACCCGCTGAAGAGCGGGCGGCTTTGCGTGTTACGGAGAAGCGGACGGTTGGAACGCGGCGGTTTGCTGTGTCCGAGGTTTGCCTTTCCGGCATACGCTGGGGAGGTTTTATTTATGTCTTTAGTAACGTTAACCAATGTCACCGTCCGGTTCGGATTGAGCGACGTGCTGGACGGGGTGAGCTTGGATATCCAGCCGGGCGAGCGGCTCGGTTTAGTAGGCGAGAATGGCGCGGGTAAGAGCACACTGCTTGCCGTCATTGCCGGAGAATTAAAGCCCGATAGCGGTACGGTGCGTGCGGGCGTGAACATCGCGTTCGCAAGGCAGTGCGGCGCTGACGGGGATGCCCAAACGACCGATCCGCCGGTTTCTACACCCGATCCGGAGCTGGAAGCGCGGCTTCGCATCATTGAACTGGCTAATTCCGATCAGGACGCGGACACGATGAGCGGCGGCGAACAAACGCGGGTCAAACTTGCTCGGGCGTTCGGCGAGCGCGCCCCGCTGATGCTGCTAGATGAGCCGACGGCCAACCTGGACGCCGACGGCTGCATGGAACTGGAACGTCTGCTGAAATCATACTCTGGGGCGTTCATACTGGTGTCGCACGACCGCGCGCTGTTAGACGGCGTATGCGATGGAATACTCGCGCTTGAAGGCGGTAAGGCGCGCCGCTACAGCGGCGGCTGGTCAGACTACAAGCGCGTGCGCGATGAACAGCGCGAGCGCGAGTTATTCGAATACGAGCAGTACCGCGCCGAGGAGAAACGCCTCAAACAAGCGATCCAGGGCACGCGGGAGAAACGGGATCAGGTCAAGAAAACCCCGTCTCGCATGGGCAACAGCGAGGCTCGGCTGCATAAGCGCGCCAGCACCGCCATTCAAAAACAACTGGATCAGCATCGGCGGCAACTGGAGTCGCGCGTGGATCATCTGGATAAGAAGCCCAGGCCGACCGCCGAAACCAAACTGAAGATGTCGGAGAATCTGCCCAAGGGCTGCCAAGGGATCGTATCCGACACCGCGCTAAGGATTAATCACTTGACGTTATATGGCGGAGACAAGCTGTTGTTGTCAGACGTAAACGTCGAGATAGGTTCGAGGGTGATAACGGCGCTGATAGGGCCGAACGGGTGCGGCAAGTCAACGTTACTGCGAGCGGCGGCGACAGGCAGCCATCCCGACGAGATTCGGCTTGCAAACGGACTGCGCGTCGGTTATTTCTCGCAGGACGCGATGGAAACGCTCTCGCCGTCGGCGACGCTGCTGGATAACGTGATGCACGAGAGCGCTTACCCGCAGGACGTCGCGCGCACCGCGCTGGCGCGGCTGGGGCTTAACGCCGCGGACATGATGAAACCCGCCGGCGCGTTGTCCGGCGGTGAGCGCGCTAAGTGCCTGCTGGCGCGTCTGCTGCTAGCGACGCACAACTTCTTACTGTTGGATGAGCCGGGCAATTACCTGGACATATACGCAATGGAGGCGCTGGATTCGCTGCTCGGCACATACCCGCACGGAATACTGCTGGTGTCGCACGACCGGCGGCTGGTGGATCAAGTGGCGTCTAGGCGGCTGGTTATCAGCGGGCATGGGATAAAGGATGTTTAATACCGCTCCCCAACACTCACTTCCATCAAAAAAGAAAGCTGGTTAGGACTTTCCTTCGCACGCCGGATTTTGTATAATGGCATCGCGCGGGATTATCATGAACGGCCAGAAAATCCCGCGCGGCACGGCTGCACACCAACGCGTCGCCGTAGACGGCAGCCGATAAGGACGCGGCGCACAAGAACGCCTCGGATTCGGATAAGACCCAGGATCGCCCGGCGGCGTACGCTCCCATAACCAAGTCGCGCACAATATGACAGCAAGGAGCTATAATATATGTACACAAATCATGTCAAACCTCGTCGAAGCGCATCAAACCGCCTCCCCCTCTCCCAGGTTAAATTTGAGGGGATGTGGGGCGCGTACCAGAAACTGATACGCGAAGTGACCATCCCCTATCAGCGCGATATACTCAACGACGCCATACCCGGCGCCGTCGCCTCGTTTGCCATTCGAAACTTCCAGGCGGCGGCCGGATTGATCAGCGCGGAACACGGCGGATGCCCTTGGCAGGACAGCGACCTGGCGAAGTGGCTGGAAGCGGTGGCTTACGCGCTGGAATCCCAGCCCGACGCGGCGCTGGAATCTGAGGCGGACGGCGTTATCGATCTAATCGAACAGGCGCAGCAGCCGGACGGATACATTGACACATACTACATCCTGCACCCGGAATGGGAGAAATTTTCCAACCTTCTGGAGAATCACGAGCTGTATTGCATGGGGCATATGACGGAAGCCGCCGTCGCGTATTTCCGAGCCACTGGTAAAGACAAGCTGCTAAGCGTAATGCGCCGCTGCGCCGACCTGCTATACTCCCGGTTCGGCGAAGGCGACGGCAAGGCGAACGGCTGCCCCGGTCATGAGGAGATTGAGCTTGCGCTAATCAAGCTCAGCGACGTCACGGGTGAGGAGCGTTATCTTGAACTCGCGAAATTCTTCTTGGATACCCGAGGAACGTCGCCGAACTATTTCGCGGAAGAGGCGATCAAGCGCTTCCTGGCCAAACACACCATCGCTCCGGAGATCAACTACTCCTACTTTCAAGCGCACAAGCCGATCCGCGAACAAACGGAAGCGGCGGGTCACGCGGTGCGCGCGGCCTATCTCTACACCGGAATGGCCATGGCGGCTCACCGAACGAACGACGAAGGTTTGATGACCGCCTGCCGCCGTCTATGGTCGGACATCGTCCGCCGCCAGCTCTATATAACGGGCGCCATCGGCCAGTCTTGCCACGGCGAGTCGTTCTCATTCGGTTACGACCTGCCCAACGACACGGTGTACGCCGAGACCTGCGCCGCCATCGGGCTTGTGTTCTTCGCGCGGGCTATGCTCGACTGCGAGACGAAGTCGGAATACGCGGACGTGATGGAAACCGCACTCTACAACGCGATTCCGTCCGGTATGTCGCTGGACGGGAAACGCTACTTTTATGTGAATCCATTGGAGGTCTGGCCGGAAGCGTCGGAGAAGAACCAGAGTCGGCGTCATGTGCTCCCCGAACGTCCGGGTTGGTACGGCTGCGCCTGCTGCCCGCCCAATGTGGCGAGGATTTATATGTCGCTCGGCGATTACGCGTACGGGCGGAATGATTCGACGCTCTTCGTTCACCTGTATTCGGCGGGGGCGGTCAGCTTCTCAACGCCGGATGGCGAGGCAGCCATACGCGTTGACACGGTGTACCCCTGGGACGGCACGGTCAATATCGGCGTCACGGAAACAAGCGGCGCGGCATGGACTATCGCGCTGCGGATACCCGGTTGGTGCGCCGATCCCGCCGTAACCCTAAACGGCGAGAACGTCAACGTCAGCGACGCCGAAAGCGGATATGTGTACATCACAAGGCAGTGGTTGTCAGGCGATTCGATCACGCTGAATCTCCCCATGCCCCCGCGAGCGGTTCGCGCAAACCCGTTGGTTCGCGCCGACGCCGGTAAGGCCGCCGTTCTAAGAGGCCCAGTCGTGTTTTGTATGGAAGAGATTGACAACGGCGCAAACCTGTCCGCACTCTCCATTAACGCCGACGCCGCGACGTTTACGACGGAACCAGACGACAGCCTGATGCCTGGAGCGGTGAGAATCAACGCGCCCGGTTTCCGCGACACAACCGACGCCGCTTCGTTGTACATGGATAATGCGGCTATCCGCCGCGAACCTGCGCGCCTGTCGTTTATCCCCTATAGCCTTTGGGCCAATCGCGGCAAGGGCGAGATGCAGGTGTGGACGCGAATCGCGATTTAAGGAAGTGCTGTGGGGGAGTTGTTGCACGCTCCCCCATAATTGATCACACCCACCCTTGCATGACGCTGATTGCCCATTGGTGGCCGAACGATCGTTGCCGTCGTTGACGAATCCTGACGAATATCGTATACTAGCCAAAGCATAGTTGATGGGCGGGATGTCGTTACGTATGTCGGAGTGGTTCATAGAGATTTGTATGAACAAGCAGGGTTTACGGTTTTAAAAGATGATGTTGTCATAACGTGCGAACACATTGGGCATGTAGAGCTTAGGCATCCCGGCGTTTGGGAGCCTTATTGCGGTTACCTGCAGGCTCCCCTTACCCCAAAACGCCCTGGATGAAGGGTAGTGCGGCAGTCAGAGTCGCGAACTTGGCCATACCCTGCCAGATGGACTTGACGCCTGGGAATGGGCGCGCAGTTGGAGGAGTAAAAGCCGACGAGCGTGGCGATCATGATGACGACGTCGCGGGCATTAGGCGCAGTCTTGGGCGGGCTCTTAGATACAAACGCAAAGTTATAGGAAAGATCGCCCTTTGTATCGGATCTTTTCTCCGATTCATACGCGTTGCGGGATTTTTCCGCGCCGTTGATCTCAAGCAGGCGCAGTATGATTTCCTCTCCAAGGCCTTTCGTCGTCTGAATGTCGTCGGGCTTTACCTGGTTGCGATAACCGACGATGTTGGCCATCAAGGACGCCGTCGCCGTGCCGCCAAAGAACGGAAATCGTTCGATGATGAGCGCCTTTGCGCCCTGTCGTCCGGCGGCGACGGCCGCGGACCAACCGGCGACGCCGCCGCCGACGACCACTACGTCGAATTCGCCGTATACATCGATCTCCTTCGCCGGCTCCAGATATTTCTTCATGATGATCTCCTTTGGGATAAACGCCGGGTGGCGCCGTGCCGCCCGGCGTTACTCGTCTTTAATCACGCGTTCCGTCGCGGCGGCGCATGTTCGGCCAGATCAATTCGTCTGACCGCTCTGGTTATGCCATTCGATACAGTACTGCGTCGTGGCTTCGTTGCCGAGCGCCGTTTTCATCGTGTATTCGTCGGCGGCCTTTTGCAGGTTGAAATTCGCCAGGTCTGGGTAGTAGGGGAGCGAGGCCGCCCATTCATCCAGTTTACCATTGCGCATGGAGATGTCAAGGCGTTCGACCGTCTCTTCAGCAGTTCCAAATTTGAGAATTAAAGAGGAGCAGGATCGACACCAGCAATGGCCATGAGAAGGGAAAGCCAGTCCGCATGC
>JAITDK010000267.1 GCA_031282605.1 Oscillospiraceae bacterium | reverse complement strand
GCTGATATAACCATAGATATCGCTGACTCGACGGGGGGAACCCCGTCGAACGGCGGCTATTAGGCGTTCAACGAAGTCGGTTCCGATGCCGCAAAGCGGACGCGCTCTTGCTATGCTGCGCCCGGCGTTCAAAAACAACCTCCATGCCCGTTAGATTCCGCTCATTTATGAACAGGCAATGAAAACCATATCGCAAATTATCGACAATACGTGAATGATATGCTATAATCGCGTAAAGGGAATTATTCTGTCTGTATTGAGAGGGGATACGGTGGCGCGGCATTGTTACAACATAGCGGGGTTGAATGTGTCGATAAGCGAATTGCCAGGAATCGAGCCGCTCGCGTCATTCGAACCGTTCGCGTTGAAGGACGGACATGCCTTTGACGGCGAGCCTGACCTTGCTATCACGCTGCGGGCATACGACCCCGGCGCCCCGGCTCATTCACCCGTTCCCGCCGAGGACGCGATGGATTTGATCAGCGAGGATCTGGTTAACCGCCTGTACCTGTGGAATGATCGTCTCGTCAAACGGACGGCGATGCGGGAGGGCGATCCCCGCTGTATGTGGACGCTGATGCCTCAGAACGATTACACGCGCGCGGAGGTGTTCATCCCGGATAACTGGCTCGACTACGAGAATTACGGCAACGCGTTCCTGTTTGAGAAGATGCTGCTCAGCCACGGCGTGATCATGCTGCACTGCGCGCTGATCGAGACCGAACGCGGCGGCGTCGCGTTCACCGCGCCGTCTCAGACGGGCAAGTCCACTCAAGCGAATCTATGGCGCGAGAACCGCGGCGCGCGCATCCTTAATGGCGACCGCGCGATACTGCGCGCCCATCCCGACGGGATATACGCGTACGGCTCGCCATGGGCTGGTTCCAGCGAGATATACGAAAACGCCAGCGTCAAGCTGGCCGCGCTGGTCGCGCTCGCGCAGGCTCCCGTCAACACGGTTCGCCCTCTGAGTCATACGGAGGGTCTGCAATACATACTGGCGGGGACGTCGCTGCCGCTGTGGGACGAGCGGCTGTTCAACCTGGGCATGGATACGGTCGAACGGGTTTTGACCGGCGTGCCGATGCCGCTGCTCAGCTGCACGCCGGATGTCCGCGCGGTCGAGGCGCTGGAAGCCTACCTCGATTGGTGACAGTGGTGACAGTAGTGACGGCGGTGGGAGGGTGACGATATGCTGACCGCACCCTTGAACTTCCCCGAAGCGCCGCCAAGTAATCCCGGGCTGGACGCTCTGCGCGGCTCGCTGGCGCTGCTGGGTTCGGTGACTCTGACCGTAACCGGCGACAGCATGATCCCGACGCTGCATCACATGAAGGATGCGGTCGTGCTCGCGCCCTATACCGACGTGGACTGGCCGCCTAAGCGCGGGCAGATTATTTATGCCCAGCGCGCCGACGGCAGCCAGGTAATGCATCGCGTACTCAAGGCGGTGTCAGGCGGCGCGATCTTGAGCGGCGACGGCCAGGTATGGCTGGAAGGCCCGATCCCGCGCGAGAGGATATACGCAAAGGTGGTAATGCTGCGCAGGAACGGTCGGTTCATAAAGGCCGACTCGCCCGCGGCCGCACTGTACGGGCGGGTATGGCTGGCGCTGCGTCCGCTGCGGAGGATACTGTTCGCGCTGGTTCGCGCGGTAAAACGGATATAGGAGGACTTATGCAAGACAATCAGGAAAAGCAGGAAAAGCAAGAGAAGCAGGGCAAGGCGGACGGGTTCATCCAAGGCCTGATCAACCGCCTCGTCCAATTCCAGCAGGACGACGTCGATCCCATTAACTGGACCGACATGAAGAAGCAGCTGAAGTGGATGACCACATTCGGCAAGCCGTACAAGGGTCGGATAGGGTTCCTGCTGTCGCTGTCGATATTCTTCACGCTGCTGGGCGTGGCGTACGCGTACCTGTATAAATGGCTGGCGGACTGGGTTGTCGGGCAGATACCGGAGTTAATCAGCTTCGCTCAGCAGCAATTCGGCAACGCGATGGCTCGCGGATTCTGGGGAACCGTCACGTGGGCGCTCAACCTGATTCCGCCGTGGGCGATATGGATCGTCGTCGGGTATGTGCTGTACAAGATCGTCATGTTCTGCTGGTCGCTGTTCATGAAGTTCTTTACGCTGAGGCTGTCGATGGACTGCGGGTTGGGGATCAAGAGGCTGGTATTCAAGGCGGTTCTTGAGGCCGATTGGATGAGCCTGGCCGGGTTCCACTCGGGCGATCTGGTCAACCGTATCGCGGGCGACGCCGACACCATATCGGGGTTTGTGCTAAACACGATACCGTCGCTGGTAGTGCAGTGCGTCCAGTTTATAGCGGCCAGCGCCATGCTGATCTACTTCGACTGGAAGATGATGATAATAGCCCTGATAGGCGTGCCGATGTCCTTATTCGTGATCCGCGTAAAGGCGAAACGCACGCGCGATTACAACAAGCGTTCGCTGGAACTGGGCAGCGAGAACAGCTCGTTCCTGAACGAGTCTATGTACAACATAATGGTCGTCAAGTCGTTCATGCTGGTGCCTGAGTTCCTGAAGCGCTACCGCAAAATACACGACAAGATGTATGACCTGACGTATGAGCGCACCAGGTACGGCATAGTGACCGGATTGATGCTGGGGCTGGTAGGACGCGTAGTGGGTTATGGCATAACCGTATTCATGCTGTACAGGATACTTGAAGGTGAATTGACATACGGCGTGCTGGCCGCGTATTCGTTGCTGTACGGGCAGGTGGCGGGTCCGGTAAACGCGATCATGGGTTTCATAATGGGCGCGATCGAGATAACGGCCAGCGCCGAACGCGTAATCAAGCTGTTCGATCTGCCGCGCGACCGTACTCAGAAGCCGGAAGCGGTGTCGCAGTTCGAGCAGCTTGCAAAGAAGCAGGGCGGCATGGGGATGATGGTGGAGGATTTGTCGTTTGAATACATCGAGGGCAAGACGGTGCTTGATCGCGCGAACATCGCGGTGAACGTAGGCGAGTCAGTGGCGCTGGTAGGGCCGTCGGGCGAGGGCTAGACGACGATGGTGCGGTTGATGCTCGGGCTGCTGGAGCCGAATTCAGGTAAAGCGTATCTGACGTCGCCGGGCGGGCAGACGCTGCCGTTATCGGTGGAGACGCGCGCGTTCTTCTCGTACGTACCGCAGGGGAACACGATGTTCTCCGGAACGATACGCGACAATATGCTGCTGGGTAATCCGGACGCGTCGGACGAGGAGATCATCGCCGCGCTGAAGCAGGCGTGCGCGTGGGACTTTATAGAGCGCAGCCCGGACAAGCTGGACAGCAAGCTGGGCGAGCGCGGTCTAGGGTTATCGGAAGGGCAGGCGCAGCGGCTGGCGATAGCCCGAGCGTTGCTGCGCGGCGCGCCGATACTATTGCTGGATGAAGCGACCTCCGCGCTGGACATTTACACAGAGAAAGAAGTGCTGAACAATATATTCACGGACTCCAAGATTAAAACGGTAGTGCTGACGACGCACCGCCCGAGCGTATTCCAGATCTGCGACAAGATATACCGGATCAAGCAACATCAAGTAGACTTGATACAGTCCTCCCGCGATCAAGCCGCCTCATTCTAAAGGCGAAAACTATTGGGAAAACCCCTTCGCCGCAGCGGCGGAGGGGTTTTCCTGACGGCGCGTCGGAAGGGGACGACCGCGGCGCGCCTTTAACCCACAGCGTAAGCGCGTAAGGCCTGAGTGCATGCGCACCCCATTCAACACAAACCTACGCGCCCTTACGCTATACGATGCGGCGAAACGCTGCCCGGTTTTAGAACCGGACAGTCGCGGCGGGCTTGGCCAGCTATGTTCGCTTGTGAATCGTGTAGCCGGTTACCGACATCGTGGCGACCAGCGTGCCCAACTCGTCCGTTATCCGCACCAGATAGGATTGCACCGTGTTTCCGCGCGATTCCTGCCGCGCTTCGGCTCGGAGCCTCCCGCCCTTGGGCTGCTTGTGAAAATTGATCGTGTTTGACAGCGATACTACCCGCGTATCCTCGTCGTTCGTGGCGACCGCGAACGCGTAATCCCCTAGCGTGAATATCACCCCGCCCTGCACCGCGTTCTCTACCCGCCGATGCTTATCCTTAAGCGTCAGCCCGACCGCCGCGTACCCATCCCCTACCTGCTCAATCTCCGCGCCGAGCACATCAACCGCAAATCTATCCGTCGCTCCAAAGAAGGCCGCCGCGCTTTCTATATCCGTCATAACTATCTTCCCCCTATCTCCCCAAATCACATCAGCTACATTACCATACATACCCCGCCTATTCAACCTTAAACAACCATATAATACCATAATTACCATAAAATCCCATAAATGCCAATTATTACCTGCCACTAAATTACCACCTGTTCCCAGAAAAAACCCAGCAAATTCCAGGAAAAATCCAGGATGAGACATAAAAATCCAACCTTGTAAATTTCTCTCAGGCATGATAAAATACTGACTGCAAACGTATGGGAATGAATGGGAAAAACGGTGAATTATGGATATTACATATGCACGATGGTCACTTACGGCGGTCGTCATAGCCGCTGTTATAATAATTATATTCACTGTGCATACCGCCGCCTTAGCGGATCTGGATCCCATCCCCCCGGGCGGCGCCGCGAGGATCGGCGACGCTACGTATATCATCGCCGACCCGAACGCCTCGGTTCCGGCGACGCTTTGGTTGTCCGTTATCGGCGCGGTCACCGGCATCAATAACGGCGAACCAACTCAGATCATCCTGGACGGCGGTCGAACCCTTCCGATCAACGGCGCTCCGCTGCCGGGCGTTTCGTTCGAGGTCGTGGCGCTCAATGCCAGCGGCGGTGAAACGCCGTGGCCTGATCCCCTCGATCCCGCGCGGCCATGGATCATCACCGTCGATACGCTCCCCGAGCCCCTTCTCCTACCTATCGAACCGACGCTCTACCTGAGGCAGCTGACCGCGTCCGACGGTTACACCATGACAGGCGGCCTCATTCCGCTGACCAATGCCGTGTCGTTCGGCGAGACGCTCGCTATAACAAACTCGCTGTCGGGCGGATTGGTTGAGATTACAGCAAATGAATCGATAACGTTTGCAATTATAGATTCAACCGGGATCGTCGCGGCGTCCGGCGCGATCGAGCCTGGAGCGCCATGGGCGGGTGTGCTCCCCGCCGGAGATTATCTGTTCGCGCCGAACCTCCCTGCCCGGTTTATCCCCATTGAATCGTACGGGATTGAGGTATTGAGCGGCGGTCTGGCGCGCCTGAACGCCGCGTGCGAACCTATGCCGCAACTGTCGGTTAGAATCCAAGCGGCGGCGTTTACGCCGGCAGGGGAACGCGTTCTCGCTCCCGTCGCGGACGAGATCATAACGCTGACCTCCGTCGATGGTTCGGTATTGCGTATGCAGACCGACGCTGTAGGGCTGGCGCGCCGCGCGGATCAGGACGACTCCGGCCTTCCGACGATTCTGCCCGGCGAGTACACGCTGCGCGCCGGAAATGAACCCGACCGCCTCATAACCCTGGAACCCGGAGACGTCTTTAATTGGGACATACTAACGCACGACGGCACGGGACAGGTTCGATTGATCGCCCAGGCGTATGAAACACGATCCTCCGTTGCCGCGCTTGGCGGCGTGGGCGTCTCTATCAAGAGCGACGGTAACGGTGCGCTGCCGCCACGCTCAATGACGACGGACGGCGCAGGCGTATCGTGGCTGTCAAATCTGCCGGAGGGATCATACACGCTTACGCTGGATGAAGCGCCTCAAGGTTACACCGCGTCCGAGCGCCAGTTGTCCATTGAGATACGCGGCGGCGAGGAAACCTCCGCCACGCTGGCGTTCACAAAAAACGCGCGTATTAGCGTTAATCGTAAGGCTCGAGTGATTGACGGAACCGGGGCGGTGAGCCTCGTCAGCCAACCGGGATCGTACACAGCGACCGACGCGATCGGAAACACAATCGGCGCAACCAACGCGTCAGCCGCAATCACACTGCCCGCCGGGTTGGATGGTACGGCATACACATTCCGCGAGACCGAACCCGTCGGCGGGTTCCAGCCTGATCCGATCTCACACACTGTTACGGTGTATCCGGGGGACGACGTGACGCTGGACGCGTTTGTCGACAGCGCGGATGGATTGTTCGCGCTGTCGCATGAAGATACATACGGCGCGAGCGTGCGCGGCGGCTCTTTCATGCTGGTCAGCCTGGACGACGATTTGCTGCCGCCGCTGCGATTCTCGATGGGGGACTCAAGCGGCTATGAAGCGCCTCAACCGCTGCCGCCGGGACGCTATCGCTTGACGCTGATCGAGTCCGCGGACGGTTACATGGCCGATCCGGCGTTTGTGCCAATATCACGGGACTTCACGCTGGAACCATACCTGCGCGGCGATGGCACACCCTCCGATACGCCCTCGCGCGTAGTATTCGTCAGCGCGCCGATACCCGAAAGTGCTCAACGCCCCGCGCCGGCATGGATCCCTGCCGAGACCAGATTGGAGTTGAATGAGGAACGCGAAACCCGCCTGACGCTCGCGCTTGCCGGCCAGCAGCTGCCCGTAAGCGCCGCCGAGTTCATCCTGGACATGAACAGCGAGACGGGTGTTTCGTTCTCAGGCATAACGATACCTGACGTTGACGGAGCGGAGACCGCGCGGGTGTTCGTCGGCTATGACGCCGGCTGGATCGATCAAGGCTGCGCGACGCTGCCGGCCGTGCTGCGCTGGGACGATGTGAGGGAAGCAATACGATCCGTGAGAATTGTATTGGGCGGCGATGAAACGCTTCCCAGCGCGGCGCAGCCGGTATTTACCCTGAACGGGATTGAGATTGAAGCCGCAGTCCGCGCGCTCCCTCGATTGGCTGTGGACGCGGCCGTCACGCTGAACGCGCGAATGAACATCACGACGCCTGTTCAAGTGGGCGAGGATCAGCGGCGCACGGTCGACGGTCAATCGACGTCTTTCGCGCGGTTGACGCTGATCACGCCGCACCGCACGTCTCAAGGTTCGGTTTTTGAGGATCGCGATATGGACAGGGTTCGCGGTCTGAACGACGCCGGGGTACCATTAGTGAGAGTGACCGCGAGCAACAGTTCCGGCGTCGTGATCGCCGAGGCGTTCACCGACTCTGACGGCGCGTTCGCCTTCGACGAGCAGGTGCCGTCGAACGCGTCGCTGACACTCTCGTTTGATGAGCTGTATCAACGTACGTCAGCTCGCTACGCGCTGCTGAGCCAGTCGGGCTGGCGATTCGCCGTGCTGCCTGAAAGCGTACTGACAGGCGCGGTCAGCGGTCCGTCGGCGCTGATGGATCGTCATGCAGATATAGTTATATCTCTGTGGAGAAACGGCGAACTCGCCGCGAGCGTCAACGCCGACGAGGCCGGTTCGTTCAGGATAGACGGACTCGCGCCGGGCGAATACGCGTTGCTGGCCGAGCTGCCGCCGGGATACTTGCCCGTCGATCCTCCGAGGGTTGTTACGCTGCCATACGGCGGAAGCGCGTCGGTTGACATAGCCGCTCAAACGGCGGCGGCGCTGTCAGGCCGCGTTGAAGTCCAAGGACTCGACGCGTCATACGCGAGCCGAACCGCCGTCAGCTTGACCAACGCGAACGGCCAAACGGTCTATGAAGCGTCGGTGGGCGCGGATGGTTCGTTCACGCTGGATACGATCGAGCCGGGCGAATATACGCTGAGCTGGCTTACGCCTGCCGACGCCGCGCTTGAAGCGGGTATACTTAGGAGCGAAACCGTATCGCTCTTGTCGGGCGAGCGGCTCGAGCGCGGCATAGCGATCGTGCCCGCCGCGAGTATCATCGGTACGATAAAGGATCATGAAGGCGCGCCGATATACGGCGTCAGCGTGGGGCTTGTCACGCCGGACGGATCGGTCAAGACCAGCGCGTCGGATGAAGAGGGCGGGTTCATCTTCACGGGATTGGCGGCGGGTTCATATTCGCTGGAGCCGGCGCTGCCGGACGGCATGATCCTGCACAGCGGAGAGACGTGGTTCACGCTGCGTATCGGTGAAACGGCGCAGGCGGAATGGACGGCGTTTATACCAGCGTCGGCGAGCGGCGCGGTGTGGATGAACAACGGCGAAGGCGAGTCGCCGTTGGCGGGCGTTCGTATCTCGGCGGTCGACGCGCAGGGGAATGAACTGTTTTCAACCGAAACGGATTCTGAAGGCGCGTACTCGTTCAAACGGCTACGGCCAGGGGAAACGCGCTTGCTGGCATACGTCCCGGATGGCATGGCGCTGACGATGCCGCGGCGCGATACACTACTTGAGTTCGTACCGTCCGAACCGGGACAATCCGGCGCGATCATCAGCGAGCCATTCACGCTCAAGCCTGGACAGGACGAGATCGGCGCGCATATCGGCATGGTGCGCGTCGCCTCGATAGAAGCGGTCGTCTGGCAGGATCGTGACGATGACGGGCTGCGCGATTCAGCCGACCTGCCTATGATGGGTATAAAGGTTAGGCTGACGAAAGACGGCGTGACGCTGACCGAACTAACGTCGAACGCTGATGGAGTGGTGAGGTTCGACCGCGTCAGGCCGGGCGCCTACACGCTGGAGACAGACGTGCCGGAGGGCTTCGCGCCGCCGACGGAAGCCAAGCAAGGGGAAGGCCAGCCGCTCTGGCCGATACAGGTCGGTTTCGACTCGTCCGACGTTCAGGCACAGCTGCCGCTCACGCCGCTGACGGATTTGACAGGAACGGCGCGACGCGCGAGCGGAGAGACGACCCCCGGCTTGCTAGTAAGCCTTAAGACGGCGGACGGCGGAACCATCACGGAGGCTGTATCCGACGAGACTGGATCGTTCACCTTGCGGCGGTTGAGGCCTGGTAATTATACCGTCGTATACGAATTGCCTGAAATCGGTTGGGCGTTCGAGGGCACGGACGAACGGTCGGTCTCGAGGGCATTGACGGTTGGCGATAACTCACGCTCCATAACCGTGCCGCCGTTGACCGCGCTAGGATCCATAGCCGGATCGTTCTACATGGATATGGATGGAGACGGCGGACAAGACGACGATGACCCAGGCGTCGCCGGGGTTGAGATAACGATACTAGGCGGATCCGGACGGAGGTTCAGCGCGGTTGCTAACGAGCGGGGCGGATTCATAATCGACGAACTGCGGCCCGGTGCGTACGCCATAAACGCGGTTCTTCCTGAAGGTATGTCGTTTATGGGTGGCGATTCCGCGTGGCATGTCGAGCTGAGCATGGGCGCGGCTGCGACGGTCGGCCCGATCGGGGTATATGAACCAGCCTCGCTGGGAGGATTGATACTCGACGAGACGGGCGATCCGCCGCCCGGTGCGCGGCTGTCGTTATCGCGTCTAGACGCGCCGGTCGGCTCGGCGGTTACGGACGACAATGGCGCTTATAGGTTTAGTAACCTTAAGCCGGGGAAGCATGCGCTGAGCGCGTCGCCGCCGGACGGTTATTTGTTCATCGACGCCAACGATAAAGAGCCTATAACAGTCAGCGTTCGTTCGGGGGAAAGGGTCTCGGCGCGCGATATCGGCGTGGTGAAATCGGCTTCCATCGCCGGTCGAGTATGGCTGGACACGGTCTACGACGGCATGCCCGAAGCGAACGAACCTCCGCTGCCGGGCGTGATGATCACGCTGCTGGATGCGGCGGGCGTGGCGGTGCGTCAATCGCGCACGTCCGACGACGGTTCATACATAATCGAGGAACTCTTGCCCGGAGAGTATCGGCTGCATGCCGCGCTGCCCGATGGCTTGATCTTCACAAAGCCGGAGAAGCCGTTCGAGGGTGGCAGCGTGATGCCGCTGACCAGCGCGCGCCAGACGTTCAGCGACGCGTTTACGCTGACGCCGGGACAGGCGCTGACGGATTGCGGCGCGGGCGCGGTGGAAGCCGGCTCGATCAGCGGCGAGACATACGCCGATTCGAACGCCGATGGTCAGCGCGGTCTGGATGAATCGCCGCTGTCCAATGTTAATGTCACACTGATCGACGAAAATGACGTTTCGATAACCTCGGTAACGGGCGGGGACGGACGCTTCCGATTTGAACTGCTTCGTCCCGGTATGTACTCGCTGGTTTACGCCTGGCCTGATGATTATGTGGATTCTGGTGAGACGGCCGATTCCGCGACGCTGCTGATGGGCGACGCGCTTGATGGTCTCCGCGCGGGGGCCACGCGACTAGGGTCGGTATCGGGTATGGTATTTGAGGACATGGATGCCGACGGCATGCGCGGCGTGAACGATCCGCCCGTAGTGGGCGCGAGCGTCACGGCGGAGACCGCCCACGGATCGTTCAGCGCCGTGACCGATGAATCCGGCGCGTACATGATAGAGGGGCTGCCGCCCGGGACGGTCGTGGTGAGCTTCATATTGCCGGACGGTATGATGTTCACGCGGCGGCAAGACGGCGGTTCCATGGCGGAAACGACGGATGTAAACCAATCGCGCACGCGCGCGCTGACGCTAGTGATGGGCGGAGCGCTCTACGATGTCGACGCGGGAGCGATGCGGTCAGGCTCGATAGGGGATTTCGCCTGGATCGACAGCAACATGAACGGAATGCAGGACTACGACGAACTCGGCATGGCCGGCCTGGCGCTGACGCTGGAGCGCGGCGCGGACGGACAGTGGACGAAGGCGGGCGAGACGACGACGGACGCGAACGGTTACTATGAGTTCAGCGGCGTAAGGCCGGGAACATACCGCTTACTGGCGGCGGCGATGGAAGGTTGGCTGCCGACCCGGCGTTCGGATAAACTGCCGGAGATCAACAGCAGCCTGCGGTTCAGAGCCGACGATCCGTTGGTTACAGACCTGGTGCTGGTCGAGTCGAACAAGCGGGTAAGGAATGTGGACTTGGGGTTTGTCAAGGCGGCGGACGCGGTGGACAAGGGGTGGGTGGTTCAGGATGGGGGCGAGATCATCGTTCCTTAACGCCATGCAGCGGGTTCGCGGGGGACTGAATGGAGCGCGGTATGAATAGGTTACAAACAAATGTGATTGATATGGAACGAAGTGTGCGTTCGGCGCGATAAGCCAGCATCAAGCATAAAGGATCAAGGTGCACACAAAAGACACCCAAACTAACCAGGAGGTAGCGAATGTTCAAATGGCTGGTTAACGGAATGCGGGGACTGATACTGGGAATCGCGTGCGTGCTGCCGGGCGTGAGCGGCGGGGTGATCGCGCTGTCGATGGGGCTGTACCAACCGATACTCGCCGCGCTGGTTCATTTCAGGCGCGATGTGAAGGAAAACGCCAGGTTCCTCGCTCCGCTGGCCATCGGCGGCGGGATAGGGATACTGCTTACGGCGCGCGCGATGAGCGAGATCATCCAGCGCGCGGAGAGTAATATTACCATTCTGTTCGTCGGCTTGGTGCTGGGTGGGCTGCGTTCGTTATGGGCGCAGGCCACTGAGGGCAAAGCGCCGCGCGTCAATGACAAGGGCGCCGTGATGGCTGCGGGTTGGACTTACCGCCAGTGGGTTTTGAACATCTCGCTGATGCTGCTGGGCTTTGGGTTGATATTCGTGTTCAGCCTGCTGGATCGTGTGACTGAGCCGGGCGCCGGAACGCGTGAGTTCAATGGATGGCTGGCCGTGATGGGCGGCGCGGTATACGCGTTCGCGACGGTTGTGCCAGGCGTCAGTTCGTCGTTCCTGCTGCTCTACCTGGGGATATATCAGCCGATGATGAACGCGCTGGGGCATCCGCTCGCTCAGATCAAGCCGCTGCTTTTCGCGCTTGCAGGGGGATTGGTGTGCGCCGCGGTACTCATCAAGGTAGTGGAGTGGCTGTTTCGCAGGTTCCCCGCGCCCAGTCGATTCACGGTGATGGGGTTTGTGCTGGGATCGGTGTACATCGTGTTCTCATGGCCGGTGTTCGCGGCGAACTGGTTGATTCACACGCTGCTGCTGATAGCGGGGGTTGTGGTGGCGCTGCTGTTTGAACGGGCGTTTGCCCATGGCGATCAAGACGCTGTTAAGGAGGCCGTTTCGTAAGGATGTTCCGGATTATGCGCCATTGGTATAAGCGCGCCGCGTCGCTGGCGATGGGTTTGATAGCGGTGGGATTGGCGGCGATGGCTGCAAGCGCTTCCGCCGAGGTCATCGTGTTCCCTCAACAGGGCGTTCGCCTGGACGCCGCGCCGGATGAATATGTCATAACGCCCCAGACGATAGGCGGACAATCGGATTGGCTGCTGGAGCGCGGTATCGACCCAAGCGCGCTGGCCGCGTCATATTACGCCGAGCATACGCTGTTCGATATAATCCGCGCCGACGGCGTTCGCGTGATGATGTCCGCGCGCGATTGGCCGCAAGCGGATTCGGCTGACGAATCCTCCCGGCGTGACGCGGCGGAATCGCTCGCCGCGTTTGCCGACTGGTCATACTGGCTGGACGGCGAGTGGCTGCGTATGACAAACGCGTACGACTCCATATATCAACTAAAGGACGTCTCTGTGTTGGACGGCGCGCTGATCGAGCTGACCGCGCGCGCGCCATATGACGTGGGGGCGGACGCCGCGCAAGCCGCGCTGGATTCCGTTAAACAGCGCGTCGATTTCATAGACAAGCAACCGCTCGGCGATGTCGGCTCGTCCGATTACGAGCCCGCGCCGTTGTCGGGCGTCGCTCGCACGGTCGAGTCGTCCGGCGCGCTGGCGTTCGCATTGACGCGACTGCCGGCATGGACGGATGATGGTCAAATGTCCGCAAGCGGAACGACCCAGCCCGGCGCGAAAGTGGCGCTGGCCGTGGATGGCGTAGAGATTGCGCGCGCAAGAGCGGGCGTGGACGGAACGTTCGCGTTCGAGTTTACTATAGACGGCGAGAATGGCGGGCATGACGTCACGTTCACGGCCAGCCATGGCGGCGCGTCGGCGAGGCGCGTTCACTCGGTTCTGCTGGCGCGCGGCGTCACGCCGCTCGTTCTGCAGCCCAACATGGAGCGGATCACGGGTCCGTTCGACCTATACGTGTATACGCTGCCCGACGCTGCTATTGAGCTGACGACACCCAGCCGGACGATGCGCGGACCCGCGAACGGCAGCGGCTACCTGTATTTCTCGCTTAGCGTCCGGCGCGGTCAGAGCGCGGTGTATCAAGCGACCGCGACGGCGGCCGGTCTGCCTCCGTCCACGGTTGAACTGACACTGGAGCGCGAACTCAGCGAGATAGAACAGATTCAAGATTTCCGTTTGTATACCCAGAATGTGACGTACAGGAAGCTCGTTGACCATCCGGAAGGCGCGGCGGGCGTGAATGTAGAGCTGCGCGGGCGCGTCGGAGCGGTCGAGGAGCGGGATGGACTGCCCGCGTTGGCGCTGTATACATCCAATCCCGGTTCGGGCAGCTGGCAGGAGCCGGTATTCATCTATTGCGACAGACTGCTGCGGTTCGCCGTCGGCGATATACTGACGGTGCTGGGCGTTGTACGCGGTGATCCGGCGGAGGCCGCCGGGGAGACAATGCCCGCAGTGGACGGGAAATATTACCTTAGATAGTTTTGATGATATTATAGGGAGGTGGGTTATCATGTTAAACGGGACGCTGTGCATGAACAGAAGACCGGCGCGGCGCGCGGGTATCGTCGCTGCTATGCTGTGTTTTGCGAGTATCTTGGCGCTGTCGGGCGGCGCGTTCGCGCTGTCGACGACGCTGCCGGGGTATCAGTTGGTTACGGAATTCCCCGACGGTTGGACGGTGGTCACGCCTGAGACCGCGGCAAGGTATGCCGCGCTGCTGGGCGTTTCGTCGGATGTAGCGGCGGATGTCATGCGATCCGACGGCGTGGTCATAGCGGCGTTCGGTACCGGCGCGGATATCGCCATGCGCGTGCGAATGGAGGAGACAAGCCGATCCGCCGTATACTTCGATATCGACCGGTATACGACGGCCATGCGCAACGCGATCCGCGCCGATTACCTGGACGTTGACGCGTGGAGGCTGACAGGGCTGCGCTTCTCCGAGGCGGAATGGAAGAATCCCGCAAAGTCGGGTCGCTATCTGCGCTTGACGTACACGCGGCGTTCGGACGGCGAGACCGTCGCGCGCGGGTTGATGGCGTATACCGTGCGCAATGGGCGCGAGGTTACGCTGCAGTTAGAGGCGACAGGGAGGCAGCTTACCCCGAAGGAGGTCAAGATGTTCGACGACTGGGTCGCCGCGACGTCGTTCGAGCCGAGGCTGGAGATGCCCATGCTGCCGACGGAGTTGAATTTTGACGAGCCGTTCCCGTTTGAATCCAATAGTTTGACGGTGAGGATCAAAGGATCGACGGCGCCGGGCGCGACGGTGACGGGCAGCGTGATTCAAGGCACGGACGCGCCGTTCAAGGTAGGGGAGGCGGAGGCGAAATCCAGCGGCGCGTTCACGCTAACGCTGACGCTGCCGCGCGAGGGCACATGGACGCTGCTGATCGAGTCTGAGCTGGAAGGGTACGAAACGACCAGATTCGAAACGACGTTGGTCGCG
Source organism: Oscillospiraceae bacterium (assembly GCA_031282605.1). Taxonomy (GTDB): domain Bacteria; phylum Bacillota; class Clostridia; order Christensenellales; family Aristaeellaceae; genus BNUH01. The sequence goes on along the minus strand of JAITDK010000267.1, from coordinate 17,340 downwards.
AATGTATCGCGCATCCCAGTCAATCTGAATGCGCCGCTGGAAGGGGAGATCTGGGACGCGCAGCCGCGGTTGGCGGGCAAGACGCTGGCCGGGACGGAGATAACCGTATCGGACAACGGCAACATCAGCAAGCGCACGACCAGTGACGGAGAGTTTTCAATCAAGCTGGATCCCGATCCGGCGGGAACGCGCGTGGTGACAGTCACGCTGAAAAAGAAGGGTTACGACGAGCGCGCCATCAAGTATGTATTCGAGCGGCGCTGGCACACTGAAGATTATGAAGAGTATCTGAAGACGCAGGTAAAGAGCTTATCATACGCGAATCTCATCGCCGATCCCGATAAGTATACGGGCAGGGTGGTAAAGTGGTCGGGGGAGGCGGTCGAGATTGCGGTCGCCGACGGCAGTTCGACCGTACGTATGGCGACGTCGCCGGGCAAGGCTGATCCGGAGGAGCTATACTGCATATCCGACCAAGAACTGCAGCTTGATGCAGGGAGCGCCGTCGCTATGTATGGCGAGATGACGGGCGAGGTGTACTCGATCCCAGGCGATGAAACGATCGCGCCCGCCTCGCTGCCGATCATGAAGATACTGATGATTATAACGGAATAAACGCCAGCCCCCGGTCGGCGGAATTCAAAAGGCTCAGCCGTTTGGCTGAGCCTTTGATGGTTATTGCGGGGAGTGTCGCTTTATGCCGGGGCGATGACTGTCTCCGGTATCGATCCTTGGCCGGGTTCGATACTGTTGGATCGCGCGCGATCCTCTTTGGTCTTCGGCGGCGGTATCGGCTTCGCGTCTCGTATGGCCTCTAGCGCATCCTTATCAACCGTCTCACGTTCTAACAATAAGTCCGCCAGCTGCGCCAGCTGCGCGCGATGCGCCGTGATTATCCTCTCCGCGTCAACCGCGCATTCCTCAAGCGTATCGTGTATCGCCTGATCAACCTTGGCCGCTACAATCTCCGACGTCCCTCTTGATTGAGTAAAGTCGCGCCCGAGAAATACCTCCTGATCGTTTCCCAAGTATACCGGACCCAATTCCTCAGACATGCCGAACTGGGTTATCATTCGCCTCGCCAGCTGCGTCGCGCTCTGTAAATCGCTGACCGCGCCGGTCGTAACGTCGCCGAACTCCACCTTCTCCGCCGTGCGTCCGCCCAGCGCCATGCGGATCTTCGCCAGCAGCTGTTTCTTCGTGATAAATGAGTTCTCTTCATCCGGCAGGAACTGCGTATGCCCTCCCGATTGACCGCGCGGCACTATCGTCACCATATGTATCACGTCGCCGTCCGGATCGTTCATGCCGACGACCGCGTGTCCCGCCTCGTGGAAGGCCACTATCCTGCGGTCGCGCACCGAAACCTTTCGGCTGCGTTTCTCCGGACCCATCTCAACGCGCGTTATCGCTTCTTCCAGATGCCATGCGTGAATCTCCTTGTCGTTTGCGCGCGCGGCAAGGATCGCGCCTTCGTTCATCACGTTCTCCAAATCCGCGCCTGTGAACAGCGGCGTGCGGCGCGCCATCGTGCCTAGATCAACGTCGCTGGCGAGCGGCTTGCCCTTGCTGTGTACCTTGAGTATATCGATGCGGCCTTGCACGTCCGGATAGTTGACCGTTATCTGCCGGTCAAAGCGGCCAGGACGCAGCAGCGCCGGATCGAGTATGTCACGGCGGTTCGTCGCGGCGATCACTATAACGCCTTCATTGGTGGAGAATCCATCCATCTCAACCAGCAATTGGTTCAGCGTCTGCTCGCGCTCATCGTGCCCGCCGCCCAGGCCGGCGCCCCTGTGCCTGCCTACCGCGTCGATTTCGTCGATGAATATAATAGCGGGGCTGTGCTTCTTCGCGTTCTCAAATAGATCGCGCACGCGGCTCGCGCCCACGCCTACGAACATCTCCACGAAGTCCGAGCCGGATATGCTGAAGAACGGCACGCCCGCCTCGCCGGCGACGGCTTTGGCCAGCAATGTCTTGCCCGTGCCCGGCGGGCCGACGAGCAGCATGCCCTTTGGTATGCGCGCGCCGATATCGGTGAACCGCTTGGGATTCTTGAGGAACTCGACGAGTTCCTTTAGTTCTTCCTTCTCCTCGTCCGCCCCGGCGACGTCGATGAATTTAACCTTGTTGTTACTCGGGTCGGCCATACGCGTGCGTACCTTTCCGAAGCTCATGACCTTTGAGTTGCCGCCCGTTTGCTGGCGCATGATGAACATCCAGAAGACCACCATCAGCGCCATTACGACCAGATAAGGAATCCAGTCGAAGTACCATGGATTCTGCGCCGGGAGCAGATAGTCCACGACGAAACCAAAGTCGTTGTCGCCGATCGACTCAGGCGGGATGCCCAGCTGCTTGCCGCGTATGATCCTCACTGTGTCGAAGAATCTGTCGCGGTCTATCACGCACTGGAAGTCATACCTTGTCGGGAAATCAGCCGCCGCAATGCGCGTATCCTTACGCAGGCCGACCACGTGCTCCTGCACGACGGCGATGCGCTTGATTTGCTGTGTTTCCAGCAGCGTCAGCAGCTCGTCGTATTGTATGGTCGGATCCTCCTTGGGCGTCATCGACCAGAAGAATCGCGACATCATCATCAGCGCGACGAATATCACGACCCAGATAACGAAGTTCTTCATCGGTTTCTTTATCATGCTTCCCCCTTGGCGTCCGGCGCTTGCCGAGCGCTCGTTTGCGCGTCTCATATCATTTTTTGATAACAAGCGGGTTTTAATACGCCTATCATAGGCAAATTGCGGTAACGCTCGTCAAAATCCAGCCCGTACCCCACCACGAACAGATCGTCTATCGCGAACCCCACGTAGTCGGGCGTCAGCGGCTGCTTTCGGCGCGAGGGCTTATCCAGCAGCGTCGCGATCCGAATCGACGCGGGACGCCGAGCCGAGAGCATCCGCTTAAGGTATGTCAACGTCAACCCCGAATCGATTATGTCTTCGACGATCAATATATGCCGACCCTCGATGGGTTTATCCAGATCCTTGAGCAGCCGCACCTGGCCGGACGAATGCACCGCGGCGCCGTAGCTGGACGTCGCGATGAAATCCAGCGACACATGCCGAGGTATCGCGCGCAGTAAATCTGACAGGAATATGCACGCTCCCTTTAAAATACCGATCAACAGCGGCTCGTCGTCCGGGGCATAGTCGCGGTCGATCAGCGCGCCCAGTTCCCGCACACGCGACTGGATTGCGTCCTGCGTGAGCAGCACACTTTCCAGGTCGCGCGCCAGCCGATGCGCGGCGAGAGGTTCATTCATATAGCTATACCGCCTTATTGATCCATGGTGCGACGCCATGCCATCGAATCATTATATAGTCGTCTATATCGGCGTTGGGCTCCACGCGCAAACGCTCAGACGCGCCGACACCCACTGCCCACAACACCTCGTCGCAGATCGTCAACAGCGGCACGCAATCGCGGAACGGCTCGTCTATTTTCCGATTGATGAACGTATCGCTTAGTCGCTGCCGACCCGCCTTGCCGAACGGCGTCCACCAGTCGCCGCGGCTCCGCGCACGCCAAGACGCTTGATCCAGCAGCGCGCGCGGAACGGTTTGACGCAGTTTACCGTCGCCGAACTCACACGCCTTCGCCGGGGTTATGGTCAGCGGCGGTTCCGTAAGGTCGATCGGATTGCGCCGGCTCGCCGGAGCAATCAAGTGCAGCCTGCCGCCGACACGTTTGGCCGCCCAATCCTCCGGCAGATTAACAGACGACCCTGGATCCATCGCAAGCATCGATTCAATGTGGCGCGATTCCCACGCTTCTACACCCAACCGCCCTGGCATCAGCCGCAGCGCTCGTGACGCGATCGCCTCTCGCAGATCATACAACCCGTTTAAAAACGCGCCATATGGCATCATTGCGGTGGATTCGCCAAGAAACGATAACGCTTGCCCGTCCATGTAATCGTTATCCCGAGCGGCCAGCGCAGCAACGCGAGCCAACGCGCTTGACGCGGCTGGATTGATCCGCTCCAACAGCGGCAGCACCCGGCGGCGCAACAATGCACGCGGTTGACGCGGGTCGGCGTTTGTCGAATCCTCGCGCCAAGGCTGGTCTATTTCAAACAAGGCTTCGCGCAGCAACGATGGATCCACATCCAGCAACGGGCGTATGTACATCCCGCGCACGTGCCGCATGGCCTCCAGCCCCGACACGCCGCTGCCCCTGACAATGTGGAGCAGCACCGTCTCCGCCTGATCCAACCGATGGTGCGCCAACGCGACGCGGTCAATTCCGCGTTCCCCTGCTATTCGTTCCAGCGCCTCATACCGTACGCGCCGCGCTCCGTCCTCCAGCCCGCCGCCAAATCTACGGGCGGCCTCCGGAGCGTCCACGAAGGCGACACTGCAGCGAATACTCAACCGCTCGCAAAGTTCTTCGACAAACCGCGCGTCGTTAAGCGAATCCTGTCCGCGAATGCCGTGTTCGATGTGCGCCGCCTCCAGAGAGAACCCCAAGCGCCGATGCAGCGCGTTTAACGCAAGCAGCAACGCGACGGAGTCCGCTCCGCCCGACACAGCCGCCAATACGCGCGAGCCGTTTACCGCCATTGAATGCGCGGCCAGCGCGGTTTCAACAATCCCCGTCAGCCGTGCGAAAACGCCGCCTGACACTGGCGATTTATCCATCGCTATCTATTGTACCCGCTTAGGCGCGGCAACGCAACCGATTTGAACGCGATTCCTCATGAAATCATGTGAACGCGGCGTTAATTCATCAAAATACATGAAAGACTGCGGCGCTTAATCCGGTGCGCTAACAAGCACGATTCGTCCGCAGTTTTCGCATTCGACAGATTCCGCGCCCATCCTGATTGAGCGCATTACAACGGCGGGCAGGTTCATGTTGCACCCGCCGCAGCGATCGTCCGTCAGTATAGCGATGGGAGGGGTTTTGTGTTTCTTTATGCTCTTATACTTTTCAAGCAGCGAAGCCGGAACATCTTGAGCCGTTTGCGCCGCCTTCTTGCGCAATGCTTCCAGGGCGCCGCTTTGCTCCTTGTATTCATTGTCATACGTGATCTTGAGCTTGTCAAATTCCGCCTTCACGCGGGCCGCGCGCACGCGTACCTCGTGCTGCTGTTTGGCGCGCACGTCCGAGTCTTTGCGGATTTTCTGCAGTTCCTGTTCCATGCGGCCTATTGAATGCATCAGCTTCTGGCAGTAGTCCAGCGATTTGCGCGCTATGTCCAGCGATTCAGGTTCGGTCTCCACGAGTGTGTCCTGCAGGTCGTGCAGCGACTCCTCTACCTTGGAGACGTCGACCGTCAGCGCCTCTACGCGCTCTGCCATTGCCGCCAGGTCGGACTCGATCTTGCGCATCGTGTTCTGCTGCTCAAGAAGGAAATCGCGATCCTTCAGCAGTTTGAGCCGATTGGGTGCGCCGCGCATTTCCCGCTCGAACCGATCGGCGTCCATGTCAGCCTGTTGATACCGCCATAACATCGTAAGTTCGTTCACCTTGAATCCTCCCGCGTTTCGCCGATCGGTTTAACCGATCGTTAAGTAAACCTTTAATATTATACAGCATAGACGAGAGGTTGTAAACGTCGGGCTTGGATATTCAGCAAATACGGGGGGATGATGAAGGCTTGGGGAATGACGCCCCCTCTGTCGCAGCGGCGACATCTACCACTACGGGGGCGATGAGGGCTGGAGGAACGAGTTGCGTTACGGAACAGACTATCCAGGTAAAACCGGCAATCCGAAGCCGGTAGAATGTGTATCACGATGGTCCAGGCGAAGCCTGGTCAGGTTTCGAAAGGGCGGATAGCCCTTCGCAGGGTTCGGGACAGAGTCCCGAAACTCTCGTGCACCCCCCTTCGGGGGGACGGGGGGCGTTCCTCGTTTCCTCGTTCCAACCCTGCGCCCCGCCAGTAAAAACGCTGTAATGGAATAGTCAGCTCACATCATAGTGGCGGGGCGCCACAAACTTAAAGCGCATTCGGTTCGCAAACCGAACAGCGTCCCGCCGCAGCGGCTCGTACGGCATCCCAGACACATTCACGGGATACGCGATTATTCTTTGTCCCATCCCTTAAGCAACTCAACCACATTTCCGTACGACTGCGCTCCATCCGCTTCGCCGCCGGCCTTCATCAAAAACAGGTCATTCGCGCGCGCGGCGAGCTTAGCCAAGGGTGTTGCCTGACGCTGCTGCCAATACTGCTGGCGGTTGATGAAATCCGCGCGTACATTGCTATCCATTTGGTCAAGCAGAGGCCAGTACGCGCCGATATCCCGAGCCGCAAGCGCCGACAGGCCGTACCGCAGCGAACTCATCACGCCGCTGTAGCGGAACACAGGATCAGGCGACTCGGCGCAGACGATGGCGGCGACCAGGTTGGCTTCCTCCTCGCGCGCGTAACCCAGCGCGTGCGCGGTTTCATGGCACGCGACGAACGGGAGGTCGATTTCAGGTATGGAGGTATTTACCAGCGCCTCGAATGTGAACGGGAAGTACAGTCCCTCAATAAGCAGGCTGGAGAAAAGCGCGTCGAAGCCCAGCGGTTTAGGCGTCGGGATCGCAACGTTGATAGCGTGCGGCAGCGCCGATCGCGCCCTCTCGAAGTTGGACGGCACGCGCGCGAGTATGTCTTCCGGCGATTTGGAGCGGTTCACACTGGATGCGCGCACCAGTGGATACAGCCAATTCGCCTGCCGGATCCACTCCTCGCATTGCCGCGCCAGTGAATTGTCCGTGCTGAACGCTGTCGACGCCATGGCGGAGACGGCGGTATCGCGCGCGCTGGCGGAAACGGCTGAGGGGGTTATCGGCGAGCGCGAATACTGCGCGCCCCACAGCGCGTATAACAGCAGGTATGCGCACCCAGCGGCGACGGCACGTCGATACATGGCCTTGAGTATCGGTCCGCAGCGACCGGATTTCAGCGAGCGTGCAGCGGCGGCAACCAGCCCGACGACGCACCATGCCGCCGCAAGTGCGGTCAATATGGGGGCGACCGGGAGTGCAGCGTTTTTCATAATCGTTATATTCTTGACCAGGAACGGATACCAGCGCTCGGCAAACAGCGCGTCCACCCAATCCGGATGAGCGCGTGCGATTTTGACGCCCAGCGCCGCGATTAGCCATGGTAAAAGGCCTAGCATATATGGTATCATATACATAGAACGATTGAGGATAAACAAATAATCACTATGGATTGCTGATAATAATTGGCAGGTATGAACGCAACTATGGAGGATATTGTATGCGTGTTGGACTGACGACCGGGATGTACTACGGTGTAATGGAGACAGAGGACGCGCTCAGCTATATGCATAGATTCGACGTGCCATGCTGCGAGGTGTTCTTAGAGTCGTTTTGCGAATACTCGACTGCGTTTGGGCGCGAACTCAAGTCGCGCCTGGGCGGCATGGATCCGGTATCGATGCATACGCGCGTGCAGCACTTTGAAACAGATCTGCTGGGGCAATCGAAGCATCAGGTGGCGGACGGCATAGACAACTTCGCGCGCGCGCTCGACGCCGGCGCGGAACTGGGCGCCAAACTGTATGTGTACCACGGTCCGATGTCGATACGCGGCGAGCGCAGGCCGATCGCCCAATGGGCGGATGCGCTGGTGTACGCCGTTGGCATGGCCGCCAAGCGAGGTATTCAATTATGTTGGGAGAACGTTAGCTGGTGCATTGTAAACGCGCCGGATCGCGCGATAGAGGCCGCCGAGGTCTGCCCGTCGTTGGGCTTTGTCATGGACGCGAAGCAGGCGCTCGAGACGCAGTGGGATCCCGTTGAGTATGTTAAGGCTATGGGTTCGCGGCTGCGCCACGTACACGTGCTGGATAAGGACGAGCATGGCCGCTCGACGCTGCCGGGGCAAGGGGTGTACGATTTCCGTAGGCTAGCGGACGCTCTGCGGTCGATGGATTATCGCGGAGACGTTATACTGGAGCCGTACAGCGCCCTGACGCGCGACGAGGGCGCGCTGCGCGCGTCCCTTGATTACTTGAGAAGTATATTTGAGGTGTGAGCGGTGGAAGCGATCGTGTGGGTGATCATCGTCCTGGCCGCGTCGGCCGTTGCGGTCTCGGTCTGGCGTGTAATTAAGGCGGAGGCTGCTGTGCGCCATCTCTCCGAGACGATGCGCGTTATTGGAGAGCGGCAGGCCGTCGACGCGAGGCAGGCGCGGTTCGAGCAGGCGGGAGGGATTGCCGACGGATTTTCGTTGCTGCAGGAACGGATGGCGGTAGGCTTCGGCGCGCTCAGTCAGTCGTCGCAGACGGGTCTTGACTCGTTCGGAACGACGCTGCGCACGATGCGCGAGGGCGACGAGAGACGCATGGAGCGATTGAGCCTAAGTGTTGAGGAGCGGCTGGGCGCATATGACCGCCAGATGGAGCGGGTCGCGCGCACGCTGGACAGCAAACTGGATGAGATGCGGCGCACGGTCGGCGAGAAGCTGGACGCGACACTGACTACGCGGCTGGACGCGTCGTTTCAGCGGGTCAGCGAACGGTTGGAACAGGTACATAGAGGTCTAGGCGAGATGCAGCAATTGGCGCAAGGCGTAGGCGACCTTAAGAAGGTTATGTCAAACGTCAAGGCGCGCGGCATATGGGGAGAGGTGCAGCTGGGCGCGCTGCTGGAGCAGGTGTTCGCGCCGGGACAGTATGAGGTGAACACGACGGTAAAGCCGGGCACGGCGGAGCGTGTCGAATTTGCGGTGAAGATGCCCGGCCATGACGGCTCAAGCGTGCTGCTGCCCATAGATTCCAAATTCCCATTGGAGGATTACCGCCGATTGGTCGACGCCAGCGAGGCGGGCGATATTACGTCGATCGACGAGGCTGCGCGCGCGCTGGATCAAGCGTTGCTGCGCGAGGGCAAGCGCATCCGCGCCAAGTATGTAAATCCTCCTGTTACGACAGACTTCGCGATACTGTTCGTCCCGGTCGAAGGGCTTTACGCGGAGGCGCTGCGCCACGCCGACACAATCGAACGGCTGCGGCGCGACTATCAAATCGTACTCACGGGCCCCACGACACTGTTCGCGCTGCTGCAGAGCCTGCAGATGGGCTTTCGCACGCTGGCTATAGAGAAACGTTCCAACGAGGTATGGCGATTGCTGGGGACGGTGCGCGCCGAGTTTGAGAGATTCAGCGTACTGCTGGATAAGACGCAGTCACAGCTGCAGCAGGCGGCGACGTCTATTGAGGGCGCGGCGAAGCGATCCAAGGCGATCCAGAAGCGCTTGGCGGATGTACAGACGATACCGGAGGCGGACGGCGCGCTCCTGCCGGGACACGAGGAGTAACAGTATAATAAGGAGGACGCGCGATGACGCTGCAACAGATCAAGTATTTCATCGAGACCGTAAACCGAGGCTCGATTAATAAGGCTGCGGAAGGATTGTTTATCTCCCAGCCGAGTCTGTCGAACTCGCTTAAGGATTTAGAGGCCGAGCTTGAGGTGGAGCTGTTCACCCGCACGCCAAAGGGCGTCGCGCTCACTCAGGATGGTGTGGAGTTTCTGGGATACGCACGCCAGGTAAACGAACAGTTCAGTCTGCTGGAACAGCGCTATATCAGCAAAAAGCCCGCAAGGCGCGTTTTTTCCGTATCCGCCCAGCATTATGCTTTTGCGGTAAACGCGTTTGTCAATATGGTTAAAAAGACCAATATCGATGAATATGAGTTAACGCTTAGGGAAACGGAGACGCATGATATCGTGGAATCCGTTAAGACGCTGCGCAGCGAGATAGGCGTTCTCTACCTGAATCCATTCAACAGAAAGGTGATGGAAAAACTGCTTCGGGATAACAGGCTTGCGTTTCACACCCTGTTTATCGCGAAGCCCCACATTTTCACGGGTGCATTCAGCCCGCTGGCGCGGTATGAGTATGTTACGCTTGAGGATTTGGAGGATTACCCATGCCTGTCATATGAACAGGGAGAAAACAATTCCTTCTATTTTTCAGAGGAGATATTAAGCGCCGAATCCCATAAAAAGAGTATTAAGGTGACAGACAGGGCGACAATGTTCAACCTGATGATAGGATTGAACGGATACACCATCTCGTCGGGCGTGATAAGCGCGGATCTCAACGGGAATGGAATCGCGGCCGTTCCGCTGCAAGTCGACGACTATATTGAGGTGGGCTGGATCGCCCACGATTCGATCAGACTGACAGCCCAGGCGGAGCTGTATATCGACGAGCTGGATAAGGCGATAAAGCGTTACGGCGTGTATCACGAGGCATAGTAATAGTCTTTGAATATAACCACGCATAGGTTTTCGGTGTTACCCTATAATCCCTCTTTCTGTTATGATTCTTGTTGCCGGGGGATCAAACGAGGCAAGGTATCAAACATTAGGAGGACTTACGCTATGAGCGGGAAGTTTCAGACAGTCGGCAGCCTGCTGCGTCCGGAATCGCTGCTGTCGTTCAAGCGGCGGATTGAAAACCGCGACGATATTACCTATCCGTTCTACGACGACTTCGAAGGATACGAACAAGCCGAAGCCGACGCGACGAGAGCGGTCGTCGCAAAGCAGATCCAGCATGGGCTGACCATTATCACCGACGGCGAGTTTTCAAAGTCATTGTGGCATTTGGACTTTGTCTGGGGGCTGCGCGGTATATCCAGATACATCGCGGAGCACGGGTATTTTTTCCGCGATAAAGACGAGACGCGGAAATATGAAACCCGACGCGACATCGGGCTGCGCATCACCGCGCCGCTTTCCGGCGGAGGGCACCATTTCATCAGCGTTTTCAAGCGGTTAAAGGGCATCGTCGAAGGCCGCCCGACCAAGCTGTGCGTGCCGTCGCCGTCGCATATATTCGGCGAACTGTCATGGTCGGATAATATAAAGAACGGGGGAGTGTATTCCTCGACCGCCGACCTTAAGGCGGGTCTCGTCAAAGCGTACAAAGAATTTGTCGAGGAGTATGCGCAGGCGGGCGGCGAGATCCTGCAGTTCGACGACTGCCTGTGGGAGATATTCGCCGACGACAACCCCAACTCCCCGTACACCGGGCAAAACATCGACCACGACGCGGTCAACGCGCTCGCGGAGGAATTTATCGATATCAACAACACGATCATCGACTTCGGCCACTCGCTCGGTTTGAAGATATGGACGCATAACTGCCGCGGCAACTACGACTCCCGCAACATGGGCGGCGGCTCGTACGTCAAGATTGCGAACCTATTCCTGAAGCAGCTGAAGTATGATCGCTTCTTCCTGGAATGGGACGACGATCGCGCGGGTTCAATGGAAGCCCTCGCGGTGTTCAAAGACAGGCCGGATACGGAGATTGTTATAGGATTGCTGTCAAGCAAGACCAACACGCTCGACGACGAGGAACGCGTTATCCGCCTGCTTGACGAAGCCTCCCGCATTATCCCCAAAGAACGCCTGTTGCTGTCGCATCAATGCGGTTTCGCCTCGTGCGACGGGGGTAATGAGTTGACCGAGGACGAGCAGTGGGCGAAAATTGATCAGGGCATAAGAATCGCCAAGGAATATTGGGGATAACACGCGGCAGGAAAGAATCCCGCAGGGATTCTTTCCTGTATTATTGCGCGGGCTGCGCGCGGATCCTCAGCGCTTTCGGTACAATCTTGAATGCCGCGGTATCCTGCGACACGATCTCCCCATCTATGTTCAACCGCAGCCCCTTGCCATGTATCGTTATCTCCCTGCATCTGAACATCTCAGCGCCCCGCACGTCCATCACCCTCCCTTTCAGCAGCAGCGTCAAAGCGGGGATCATTTGGCGCCGCGTCATGGCGGGTATAGTCACAACGTCCAGCAGTCCGTCGCGCACGTCGGCTGACGGCGCCACCGGTATACCTCCGCCGATTACACCGCCGTTTGCGGCGCCGAACAGCGTGAGGCTGCGCGTCTCGGTTTCGCCGTTCCCGCGGACGATCGTGAGTTCAACGGGCTTGTTATCCAATATAGCGCGAATGACGCCGTACAGATACGCGGGTTTACCCCGCATGAATTTCTTTGAAAGCAGCGTGTATTCCAGCGTAGCCGTGTCAAAACCCGCGCCGCACTCGTTAACGAACAGCCGATCATTGACCAGCCCCGCGTCGACCTCTATCGGATCGTGTTCCAGCGCATAGTCCAGCGCGTTCTCCCAGCGCGGCGGTATGCCCAAACTCTTGACGAAGTCGTTGCCCGTGCCAGCCGGCAGCAGGGCCAGCGCCGTTTGGCTGCGGAACACCCCGCGAGCGGCCTCTTTCACAGTGCCGTCGCCGCCCAGTACATATATCGTTTCCACACCCGCGTCAGCCGCACCGCGCGATATCTCCTCCGCGTGGCCTGGACGCTCGCTGGCGACCGTCCGTATCTTGACGCCGCGCCGTTTGAGCAGCTCCTCCGCCTTTGGCGCGATCCGCGCCGCGAGGCCGCTCCCTGCGACAGGGTTGTAAAGAAACAGATCCACTGATATGCCTCCTTGTATTGTCATGCAATCCGCTTTCTATATTATACAATACTCGGCGGCGCTTGACCACTGATTGCGCGATCGGAGAGTTTTTGTTAGAATATATATGCGCCGCCTCGCTTCTTTTCAACCGCAGGTCTCAATGAGAAAGGGAAAGAGAAGGCTTATAAGGCGAACGCGATTATTTTCCGGTTTCGATGTATTATTATATAGATTATTCCGGCTGTTTATGGCATAATGAAGCGGATTCCCAATCAATCGGCTGGAAGGGGCAAAAGCCGGAATTCTATACTATCATCGCCACTTGTCAACACCATCCCTGATTCGCGCGGTAAGCTTGCTCCATTTTGACAAAAAAAACGGGCGTTTGGCATTCGACGACGCTCCACAATAAGAATGTTACGGAATCATGTAAAATATATGACTGGGAAGAAGTTGTATTGCCTGTTCGTTCTAGAGATAGGCTTCCCTTTATGTTAGGAGATCGGTATGTTGCTGTTGAAACGTTTTATCGCTTCGCTGCTGGCTGTATGTTCGACGTGCGCGCTGTGTCTGCTGTTGGGCGCGACCGCCGCTTCGGCGCGCAGCTCGGCGTTCTTGTCCCCTGAGGCGCTGAAGGAACTGCGCCCGGATTACGAGTTGTTTCTCGAATCCATGTCTGATACACTGATTGAAAACGGGCTGTTGGCCCAGGATGATAAGGAAAACTGGATTGCGTTTCATCTGGCCGATTTCATCCAGAACGGCGGATACGGCACGATCGCGATCATGTACAACCCGGACCTGTTGATGAACACCGATTCCGATTCGCTCGCGCTGCGACTGACGGCGTCAATAGGCGCTGGAGTGATGCACCTGGATACGCTGCGCGCGTTCACGCCCGGCGCGAACAACCTGCCCGGGCTTCCGCTCGAGGTTGCGCTGGAAACGGAAACCGGCGAACCTATAGCGTGCATATACCGCTGGACCGCGGCGGGCGGCGTGCTGAAGGTATGGGACCGAATAAGCGAGGCTGCCAAGTCCGTCGGCTCGGAGTGGATCGGTTCGGATCAAACGCTGTATTGGTACGACGACGCGGCTCCGGATGCTGTGGCGCAGCTGGCGATAGAGTTCATATCGTTGGAGAACGGCGAGTCGCTTGGCACATACCGGGTAAATCTAACCTGCAACGAGGAACGCTGGCGCGTCGCGGATGATGCGAACTAAATAAAGTTGGTTAAAGGAAACTGGAGGCCTTAGTGATACCGTTCATAATGAATCCCGCGTACAGGCACGGCGCGCAAACCCCGTGGGGGGGCGGCGCTTTGCGCTCTATGTTCGGCAAGGATACTCCGGACGAGCGCACGGGCGAAAGCCTGGAGATCTCCGCGCTGCCCGGTCTGGAAAGCCGCGATATCAGCGGTGCGCCCCTGACCGAATTGATCGAGCGTTTCGGCGCGTCGCTGACTGGAACGCGCGCCGCGGGTACGTTTCCGCTGTTGTTGAAACTGATAGACGCTCGCGACCGCTTAAGCGTGCAGGTTCATCCGGACAACGCCTATGCGGCGGCGAACGAAGGTAAGTTGGGCAAAACCGAGGCGTGGCTGATACTCAAGGCCGAGCCGGGCGCGAAGCTGGTATATGGGCTGCTTCCCGGCGTCGGGGTTGAGACGCTGCGACGCGAGCTATCGCGCATGTTCGAGCCGGACGTGGCCGATCGTGTCGAGGCGTGCTTCAACAGCGTATTCGTCCAGCCTGGCGAGGTGTTCTACATCCCGGCGGGGACTGTGCACGCCATTGGCGCGGGTATCGTGCTATATGAGATACAGCAGTCCAGCGACGTTACGTACCGGCTATGGGACGGTATGCGCCGCGACGCGAAAGGGAATCTGCGCGAACTGCACATCGACGACGCTCTTAACGTGATCAAGCCGGACGCCATGGGAGAGTCGCTGTCCGGCGTGACGCTGCTGGACGGCGTAAACGCTCGGACAATCTACGTTGCGGACGAATGCTTCGCGCTGGAGCGGCTGGCGGTGCGCGGCGTGATGCCCCAGGTAGGGGATGAGGGTTCGTTTGCGATGCTGACGGCGTTGGGCGCAGGGCGGCTGGCGGGCGGCGGGTTCAATCTGCCGGTAAGACCAGGCCAGAGCGTGTTTGTTCCGGCGGACGCTCCTGCGTTTGACATTGTCGGCAAGCTGGATGTAATCAAGGCGTACGTGCCGGATCGGGACGCTCTGCGCGCTGAACTGGGCGCGCGCGCCGCCGATGTGGCCGGTTTGTTATAGTATGCACAGACACGTCGTTCACGCGGCGCGGTTACAGTAACACTTGGAGGCGGCGAATGACCAAATCGGTCTATGACGCGCTGTCATTATCGCTCAGCTACCTGTTCATGGCGCTAGGCGTAGCGATAGTATTGTGCGGCGCGGCCTGGGCGCGCGCGGATCGCAGGGCGCGCAAGGCCGCTGCCGAACCTGGCGCGGAGGCGGTGGGCTATCTGAAACTGACGGGCGGGACAAGCAAACGCGTGTCGCCGAAACAGCGGTTCCCCGTCCCGGTCGAAGGCACGGTGGGCAGCGCGCGCGCGTGCGACGTATATATACCCTCCGCCGAAATACCCGGCAAGGCGGGGAGGTTTACGCTGACACAGGCAGGCATGTTATTATCGCCCGTCGTCGGCGGCAGCGTATCCGTCAACGGCATGGCGTACCGCGTACCCGTGCTGCTGGACGAGGACAGCCGCGTCGAATGGGGCTCGCTGTCGTTTCAGCTGAATCTGCTCGACGGGGCGCGGGATCTGGCCGCCGCGCGGATCACGCCGCCTCTCAGCGACGGCTCGACAGTCGAAGAAGAGCCTCCCGCGCGCTGGTCGTCCCGACTGCGCCGGGGTTTGCCGCTGGGCGCGGTCGAGTCCGACGAACCGACGGAGGCTGACGACTCTGACGGAACCGACGGAACCGACGAAACCGACGAAACCGACTATCCAGTTGATACGGACGATTCTGATGAACTGACGGAATCCGCCGCGACGGATGCGGAATAGACTCCGTTTACGAAAGGAGCGACCCATGGCGCGCTGGGATCTTCGTCAACGCCTCGTTATGCTGGTAATGTTGTTCACATTCGCGCTCGGGATGCTCGCGATGCTCCATGGCGCGCCTGTTTCCGGCGCGTCCGCTGTGTATACCGCCGACTTCACCGCGTTGTTGATCACCATTGGTTTACTCATTATGATATTTATGGGCGCGTACCTGTTCCCCAAATGGTTTGGCGCGGACCCACTGCTTATGACGATGATGAATTTCCTATGCGCGCTGGGGGTGCTCGTTCAGTACAGCATCAGCCGCAGCGGCGGATTGTATCATGCGCTGTGGTATGCCATCGGCTCAATCCTAATGGTTGTCGCTAGTCTGGCGGTAAGGCGCGTCAAGACGCTTCGCCGGTGGTGGCCGCATCTCGCCGTACTCGCCGCCGTGCTTCTGATCGCGCCGCTGTTCAATACCGTGAATGGCGCGCACGCGCATATCCCAATACAGCGCGTAACGGACGCGGTTACGGGGAGATCCATGATAACGCTGTCTATCCAACCCAGCGAGGGCGTGAAGATACTGCTTATAGTCTTGCTGGCCGACATGCTGTCCGGGCATAGCTGGCGGCCGGACTCGGTGTGGGCGATGGGTGTAGCGGCGATGTGCGTCGGGCTGCTGATCGCGGAGGACGATCTGGGCACATGCGTGCTGTACGCGATGACGGCGCTGCTGATGTTCTTCGCGGCGACTGGCAGTTTCACGCTATTGTTCACGGGCGTGGCCGGAGGCGCTGGCTCCGCGTGGCTGGTATACCAGAACACCGGCAAGTTCCGTACGCGCGTTGAGCAGTGGCTGAATCCGTTCATGCGCGTTATGGACGACAAGGGCGGCGTAGGCCTAAAAGGTTATCAAATCGCGGAGTCGCTGATGGCGCTGGCCGCCGGAGGGGTGCACGGCCTGGGTTACGGTATTCGCGATACGTTCCGTTGGGTGCCTGAATACTCCAACGATTTTGTGTTCTCGGTCGTCTGCTCTCAGTTCGGTGCTGTGTTCGCTCTGGCCGTGCTGGCCGTGTATGTGGTAATACTGTTTAGAGGGATGCGGATCGCCCAGCGCGCGCGCCGCAGATTTCACGCGCTGCTGGCCATCGGCGTTACCGCGCTGATTGGTTTTCAGACGTTCGTAATCGTCGGCGGCGTCGTCAATATGTTCCCGCTGACCGGCGTTACGATGCCCTTTATCAGCCAAGGCGGATCGTCGATGCTCTCGTGCATGGCGCTGATGGGCGTGCTCAACGGGGTTTACGCGTGCGCCGATCAGGACGAGCGGGACGCGCGCGCCATTTTAGGACAGTATTCTGCGATGCGTTCGACCTTCATCTGGACGACGCGCGAAGTCGGGGGGTAGAGGCATGAAGCGTATTCGCCGTACAGCGGGACTCATCACAGGCATATTCGCGGCGATGTTCCTCTGCCTGGGCGGGTTCTTCGCATACAACGTGACGGTGTATTCAGACCGTTGGTTTGCGGATCCGGCCAACCCCAACATAATCCACACCGACGGCGTGATCCCGGGTACCGTATACGACAAGAACGGCATGGCGCTGGCCAAGAGTGTCGAAAACGCTCAAGGCGATTACGAACGCGTGTACGCCGAGAATCCGTCTGTACGACGGGCGGTGTCTCAGCTACTGGGCGACACGGAGGGACAGGTCGCCAACGGGGTTGAATCATTCATGGCCGCGTACCTGCTGGGCTATCGCGCCGGCTGGGCGGAACGGCTGGGACAGCTGTTCAGCGACGAACCGAGGCGCGGCGACAACATCCGGCTGACCATAGACGCGATGCTTTGCAAGTACGCGGCGGAACGCTTCCC